>JBKPOO010000025.1:0-13044 GCA_046733175.1 Pseudomonadota bacterium | reverse complement strand
TCTACTGGCTGTCGATCGCCCTGCCCATTTGGCCGGACGTCGGCCTGCAGCTCGCCGCCGGCGCCGGAGTGTTCGTGCTGCTCGCCGCCGCTTTCTACGCGGGGATGATGGGAGGGGGCGATGTCAAGCTCGCCGCGGCGCTGGCCCTGTGGTTCTCGCCGGCATCCACGATCAAGTTCCTGGTCCTCATGTCGCTGGCTGGAGGAGTGCTCACTTTGGGCTTCCTCGCCTGGCATCGCGCCAAGCGCCGCGAGGGCCGTCCCGAAATCCCGTACGGGGTCGCCATTGCCTTTGGCGGCCTCGCCATTCTCACCCAACGGTTTCTTAACCAATTTGCCTGATTTGTGAGGGCGTAACGGGGAGCCCTCAAGGGGAGGCGATCACGCCATGGACGTCAAGAAAGTAGCTCTGCTGGTTGGAGCTTTGGTCATTGCGGTAGTCACCGCCGTCATGGCCAAGAATATGTTTGCCGGGGCGGGAGCTCAGCAGGCCGCTGCGGCGCCTGCCGTGCCGGTGGGGCCGAAGGTACTGGTCGCCAAGCAGGCGCTCCCGGCCGGAACGATCGTCGATGCCGCCGCGCTCAGCTGGCAGCCCTGGCCGAAGGAGCTCATGCAGAGCGCCTATTATACGGAAGGGCAGCCGGACGCCGATGCGCAGAAGCTGCTCGGCACGGTCGTCCGCTATCCGGTCACCGCAGGCCAGCCGATCACTCGCGGCGCGCTCGTCGGACCGAAGGATCGCGGCTTCCTCGCCGCGGCGCTCGGCCCGGGCATGCGCGCGATCACCGTTCCGGTGAATTCGTCGACCGGAGTCGCCGGCTTCGTCTTCCCAGGTGACCATGTCGACATGGTGCTGACCCAAACCGTCCAGGGTGGCGGCGACGGCCCGCCCCTGAAAGTTTCCGAGACGATCGTCCGCAACCTTCGAGTCCTCGCGACCGACCAGCGGATCACCGACAAGGACGAGGACGGCAAGACTCAGGTCAAGACCTTCTCCAACGTCACGCTCGAGGTGACTCCGCGAATCGCCGAAAAGGTCTCGGTCGCGCAGAGCCTCGGTACGCTGTCGCTGTCGCTGCGCTCGATCGCCGATAATACGGCCGAGCTGGAGCGCGCGGTCGCGGCCGGCGACGTGAAGGTGCCGGCGAATGCGAACCCGGCCGAGGAGCGCCAGATGCTTCTCGCCGTGGCCAATCGTCCGATCGATTCGAACACGACCTATTCGACCGGTGGCGACGTGTCGCGCTTCCAGCGCCGCACTGTCCCTGCCCGCCCGTCCGACCAGATGGCGTCGGCCATGGGCGCGTTCGGAAAAGGCCTTGGCCAGGCCATTGCCGGCCAGGCTGGCGGACCAATCGCCGCTGGCCCCGTCGTGCGCGTCGCGCGCGGCAATAATGTCACCGTCGTTCCGGTGGGAGCTCGCTAAAATGAAGACTCGCAACAACACCTGCCGAGCGCGCCTCGGCACCGCGTTCGTCGCCCTGGCCGTCGGGCTGGGGACGGTCACCGCGGCCGCTCCGGCGTTCGCCGCGTCCGTTCCGAGCACGTACAAGCCTTCACGGCAGGTGCTGCTGTCGATCGGCGAGGGCCAGATGGTCAACCTGCCGCGCAACGTCGCGAGCGTCTGGACTTCGAACCCCGAAGTTGCCGACGTTTACGTCCAAAGCCCGCGTCAGATCAGCCTGTTCGGCAAGGCGTTCGGCGAAGCGACCGTCATCGCGACGGGAAGCGACGGTTCGGTCGTCTATGGCGCGAACGTCCGAGTCAGCCAGAACATCAGTTCGATCAACGAGGTGCTTCACACCGCGATGCCGGACTCGAACATCACGGTGACCTCGGTCGGTCAGATGGCCGTCATCAACGGCACTGTTGCGTCACCCCAGGACGCGGCCCAGGCGGAAATGCTGGTTCGCACGATCCTCAACCCGGGGATCAAGGATACCGAGGGGCTGAAGATCCTGCCGGTCAACCGGCTGAAGGTCGCGACGCCGCTTCAGGTCACGCTGAAGGTCCGAATCGCCGAGGTCAACCGCACGCTTCTGAAGAACATTGGTGTGAACCTGTTCAGCAGCGATCCGACCAGCGGCTTCAAGTTCGGAATCGGCCAGGGCGCCGCCGGCGCGACGTCGGGTCCCAACTCGTCGCCGTTCAGCGTCGGCGCGCTCGCCACGGGCGGAACGACCCTTGGCGCGGCCGGCAAACTGCTCGGCCTCGACATTTCGGGTGCGATCGACCTTGCCCAGAAGGACGGCGTCGCGACGATCCTCGCCGAGCCGAACCTGACCGCGCTGTCGGGTGAAACTGCGAGCTTCCTCGCGGGCGGAGAATATCCGATCCCGATCTCGCAGTCCCTCGGCGCCGTGTCGATCGAGTATAAGCAATATGGCGTCGGCCTTGCCTTCACTCCCATCGTGTTGGCGGACGGCCGAATCTCCATGCGCGTCCGGCCCGAGGTCAGTGAGCTGACCGACGCCGGCTCGATCAAGGTTGGGGACGTCCAGGTCCCGGCACTGATCACTCGGCGCGCGGAGACCACGGTGGAACTCGGCTCGGGCCAATCGCTCATGATCGCCGGTCTGCTCCGCAATTCGACGAGCAACAGCATCAACAAGGCGCCGTTCCTGGGCGACATTCCGATCCTCGGAATGCTGTTCCGGTCGACCGCGTGGAAACGGGACGAGTCGGAGCTCGTCATCATCGTCACCCCGTACCTGGTACGTCCGGTGTCGAACCAGCTGGCGACTCCGTCGGACGGATACCGCGCGCCGGATGACGCGCAGGAGACGTTCCTCGGCCAGACTTACAAAGGCGTCAGCGGGGTTCGCGAGCCGACCGCCGTTCCGGCGGCTGCCGCGCCTGCTCCGGGGTTCAAGCTGTGACCCGCGGTCTTTTCAGGAAGGATGCGACGATGCGTTCGAAACTCGTCCTAATCGCAATCGGCTCCGCTCTCGCGGGCTGCACCGCGGGGATGCCGGATTTGCCTAATCGCGGTCTCGCGGCGGTCAACGTCCCGGTCGTCACGACGGCGGACTACGTCTTCGACGCGGCCGCTCCGGGCGGGAGGCTCGCGCCTGGAGAGGCCGAGCGTCTCAACGCCTGGTTCTCGACCCTCGGCCTGGGCTACGGCGACAATATCTACGTCGACGGCGATGCCTATGCCGCTCGCAACGAAGTGGCCGCGATCGCCGGCAACTACGGAATGATGATCCAGGCGGGAGCTCCGGTCACCGCCGGAATGGTCCAGCCGGGCAGCGTTCGCGTGGTCGTCGCCCGCCGCCGCGCCGTGGTTCCGAACTGCCCCAACTGGAGCGCTCCGGCTCAGCCGAATTACGCCAACCAGTCGATGTCGAACTTCGGCTGTTCGGTGAACGCGAATCTGGCGGCCCAGATCGCCAACCCGGAAGACCTGCTCCACGGGCAGGAAGGTAGCGCTGTTGCCGATGCAATGACCGGCGCCAAGGCCGTCATGTTCTATCGGACCTCGCCTCCGACCGGCCAGAAGGGCCTCCAGGACATCAGCACGAAGAAGGAAGACAAGTGATGAACGCCCCCTTCCAGGCACGCGCGGGCCTCCGCGATCCGTTCACGGCCTTCGTCTGCGACGATGCGACGGCGGACATGCTTCGGCCGGTTGCGGTCGAGCACGGCTGGTCGCCGGAGAAGGTCAACAAGGGCGGGCTGCGCAATGCAGTCCAGTCGTTGTCGGTCTCGGCAAGCCCGAACATTCTGTTCGTCGACCTCAGCGAGTCGGCCGACCCGCTGAACGACATCAACGCGCTGGCGGAAGTCTGCGAGCCGGGCACCATCGTGATCGCGGCGGGAACCGTCAACGACGTCCGCCTGTACCGCGACCTGGTCGCGAGCGGCATTCACGACTATCTGCTGAAGCCGTTCACGGTCGACCACCTGCGCGACACCTTCGCTCATGCACCGATGATCCTGTCGGGTCCGCGCGGGGAAGCCCAGGTGGACAAGCCGCACGTCATGGCCGCCGTGATGGGCGTCCGTGGTGGAGTGGGCGCCTCGACGATCGCGACTTCGCTCGCCTGGCTGCTGGGTGAGAAGGCACGCCGCACGACGGCGTTGCTCGATCTCGACGTCCATTTCGGGACCGGCGCGCTGGCGCTCGATCTCGAGCCGGGCCGCGGCCTCACTGATGCGATCGAGAATCCGAGCCGCATCGACGGCCTCTTCATCGAGCGCGCCATGGTTCGCGCCAATGAACGCCTCTCGGTCCTGTCGGCCGAAGCTCCGATCCATCAGCCGCTGGTCACGGACGGAACCGCTTTCTTCCAGCTGCAGGAAGAGATGCGGAACGCGTTCGAATCGACGGTCCTCGACCTGCCGCGCCAGATGCTGATCCAGTATCCGCACCTGGTTCACGATGCGCACGTCGCCGTCGTCGTTTCCGAGCTGACGCTCGCAGCGACCCGCGACACGATCCGCATCCTCGCCTGGCTGAAGTCGAACGCTCCGCAGACCAAGGTCGTGGTTGTGTGCAACCGCGTTCCCACCGGCGGCGCGCTCGAGATCAGCCGCAAGGATTTCGAACAATCGATCGAGCGTCCTGTCGACATCGTATTCCCGGTGGACGGCAAGCTCGCGGCGCAGGCCGCCAAACTCGGCAAGCCGATGGCGGAAGTCGCCAGCGGCAAGATGTCGGCTCCCTTCGCTCAGCTGTCGAATATGGTGTTGAGCCATGCCAGCGAAGAAGGTGCCGGGACCGAGTCGAAGGCCGCGGCGAGCGCCAAGGGTCTGGTCGATAATCTGAAGTCGATGCTGTCGAAGCCGAAGCAGGCCAAGGCGGCGTAACGGTTGTGGCTGGGCCCGCCCAGCTGCTGAGTTGAGAGGCGAAGGCATGCTTCTGTGGATCATCCTGATCGGCGCTGTTGGTGCCCTTGCGCTCGGCTATTTTGCCGTGCGTGGGCCGTCCGCTTCGTCATCGCTGAAGCGCCGAATCGAGCTCGTGAAGGAGCGCCACGGCGATATCATCGCCGGTAACGCCCAGGCGCAGATCCGCAAGCTCATGGCGCAGCGCGCGAGCCGCATCGAAAGCTATGCCTCCACGCTCATTCCCAAGCCGGCCTTGCTGCGCAAGCGGCTGGAGATGACCGGCAAGGATATCACCCTCGGCAAATACGCAGTGATCTGCCTCGGCGTCGCCCTGTTCGTCGCGGCAGCGCTTATGCTTCGCGGCGCGCCGCTGCTGCTGTCGCTCCTGATGGGGATGTTCTTCGGCATCGGCGGCCCGCATTTCATCGTCGGCAAGCTGATCCTGCGCCGGATCAAGAAGTTCAACTCGAACTTTCCGGATGCGATCGAGCTGATGGTCCGCGGCCTTCGCTCGGGTCTACCGATCACCGAGACTCTCGGCATCGTTGCCGGCGAGATCAGCGGGCCTGTCGGAATGGAGTTCCGCATGGTCGCCGACAAAATGAAGATCGGCCGCACCATGGAAGCTGCGCTTCAGGAAACCGCCGATCGTCTTGGCACGCCGGAATTCCAGTTCTTCGTGATCACTCTCGCTATCCAGCGCGAAACGGGCGGCAACCTTGCCGAAACGCTGTCGAACCTTGCGGATGTGCTGAGAAAGCGCGCGCAGATGAAGCTCAAGATCCGGGCCATGAGCTCGGAATCCAAGGCTTCGGCTTACATCGTCGGCTCGCTGCCGTTCGTGGTCTTCACCCTCGTTTGGTTCATCAACCCCAAATATATGCAGGGGTTCTTCACCGACGAGCGGCTGATGGTCGCGGGGATCGGCGGGCTCATCTGGATGAGCATCGGCGGTTTCATCATGGCCAAAATGGTCAACTTCGAGATCTGAGGGGGGACTGACGATCATGGATCCGGCCGTACCGACTGGGCCTACCCTTCTCGGCTTCGACGTCATCTGGATCGCGACGGTCCTGAGCGCGATCGCGACCTTTGCAGTGATGCTCGCAATTTACGCGGCGACGACGGTGAAGGACCCGATGGCGCGCCGCGTGAAAGCACTCAACGAGCGCCGCGAGCAACTGAAGGCCGGCATCGTCGCTTCGACCAACAAGCGTCGCAAGCTGACCAACCGAAGCGAGGCGGCGGACCGCGTCCGCTCCTTGCTGAGCAACTTCAAGATGCTCCAGGACGATCAGCTGAAGAAAACCCAGCTGAGGCTGATGCAGGCCGGTATCCGCACCAAGGACCTCGCCTTCTTCATCATTGCCGCGCGATTCGTCATGCCGGTCGTGCTGGGAACGATCGCCGTGCTCGCCATCTACGTCTTCGACATGTTCCCGACCTGGTCGTGGATTCGTCAATATATGACGGTCGCGGGCACGATCGGGCTCAGCTACAAGGCACCCGACATCTGGCTGAAGAACAAGGTAACCAAGCGCAGCCACGCGGTGCGCAAGGGTCTCCCTGACGCTCTCGACCTGCTCGTGATCTGCGCCGAGGCCGGACTTACGGTCGACGCCGCCTTCGGTCGCGTCGCGAAAGAACTCGGCAAAGCCTATCCGGAGCTCGGCGACGAGTTCGGACTGACGGCGATCGAGCTGGGCTTTCTCAACGAGCGCCGCCAGGCGTTCGAGAATCTCGCCGCCCGCGTCGATCTCGAGGCCGTTCGCGGTGTCGTCACCACCATGATTCAGACGGAGAAATACGGCACTCCGCTCGCAAGTGCCTTGCGCGTGCTGTCCGCAGAGTTCCGCAACGAGCGCATGATGCGCGCCGAGGAAAAGGCTGCTCGCCTTCCGGCGATCATGACCGTGCCGCTGATCCTGTTCATCTTGCCGACCCTGTTCGTCGTGATCCTTGGGCCGGCGAGCTGCTCGATCCACGACAGCTTCCTCAGCAACTAACCGTCATCTCCACTAGCGAAGCAATCCGGCCTGGTTCTGGATTGCTTCGGCGCGTTCCCTCCTTGGAACGACGGTAGATCGCTCGGAACAGCTGGCCCGCCCCGAGCGTAGACAGCGCGACTTCCTCGAAAGGAGGGCGCGCAATGCCATACAATTTGATCAACGATCCCAATGTGTGGGTGATAGCGGGGCTGGTCTTCGTTCTCGGGCTCCTGATCGGAATGTTCATGACCGCGGGCGGTCGCCGCAAGTGGAAGAGCCGGTACAAGGACGAGGTCGAAAACCGCGAATCCTGGGAACGTGAGCACGCACGGCTCAAAGAGGAACATGAAGCGCGCGAGAAAGAATGGCGCGAACGGGATTCGCTGCGTGCTGCTGCGGTCCGGGATCGCGAGCGCGACCGGGTTGAGCCGTTGCCTTAACTTTCGATCCGGCTGAAATCCGCGACGCGGTTTACGGCGTCGCGGAACCGGAGCAGCAGGTTCAAGCGCCGCTCGCGCTTGGCGTGGTCGGCATCGTTCACCGTCACATGGTCGAAAAAGGCGTCGATCGGCGTCCGCAGGGTCGCGAGAGCGGCCATCGCTGCGGTAAAATCCTCCTTCTCAACCGCGGCCGATGCCTTGGGTTCCGCCTTCTCGAGCGCCGCGATCAGCGCTTTTTCCTGCGGGAGATCCGCGCCGGCTTTGCCCGAGGCAATCTCGGCGATTGCTTCCTTGAGGATCGGCTCGTCGACCAGCACCAGCGGGTCTTCCTCGCCGGTCTGAGGAATGCCCTGCTCTTCTGCTGAAGTGAGGACGCCCGGGCGGGTCCATTTCTCCTTCTTCAGGATGTTCGCGGCGCGCTTGTAGGCCGTGAGCAGGTTGGTCCCGTCTTCGGTGCCGATGAAGCTCTGGAGAGCCTTCACTCGAGCCAGCAGGCGCACGAGATCATCCTCGCCGCCGAGCGCGAAGACGGCATCGATCAGGTCGTGTCTTACCCCCGCCTCGCGCTGCTGGACCTTCAATCGATCGGCGAAGAAACCGAGAACTTCGGGCGCGGTCCGGTCGAGCCGGTGCGCGGCATCGGCGGTCGACAATTGTCCCGCGAGATTGGCAAGAGCGCCTCGCGCGGCCTGCGTCAGGCCCAGCCTCAAGCCATTGCCGACGATGATCTCGATCGAGGCGATAGCCGCGCGCCGAACGGCGAAAGGATCCTTCGAACCGGTCGGCTTTTCGTCGATGGCGAAGAAAGCGCAGATCGTGTCCAACTTGTCGGCAAGCGCGACGGCGACGGAGGGCGCTTCGCTGGGCGTTCCGTAATGGTCTCGGATGGCGTCGGCGACCGCTTTGGACTCGCCTTGCGCTTCCGCGAGATAGCCGCCGACCACGCCCTGCAGCTCGGGAAACTCGCCCACCATCCCGGTGACGAGATCGGCCTTGGCCAGCAGGACCGCGCGCTCGACCTGCGTCGGGTCGGCTTTGACGATGCCCTGCTCGACCAGCCAGCGCGCGAGCTTCGCTACGCGCCCGATCTTGTCGGCCACCGTGCCGAGCTTCTCATGGAAGATGATCCCGTCGAGTCTCTTGGCCTGTTCCTCGAGCGGGACCTTTACGTCCTGCTCCCAGAAGAAGCGCGCATCGGCGAGCCGCGCCGCGAGGACTCGCGCATTGCCCTCCGCAATCGCTTCGCCGCCATCCTGGGCGTTGATGTTCGCAACGCACACGAAAGCCGGCGCGAGCAGCCCATCCTTACCCGTACAGGCGAAATACTTCTGGTTGGTGCGCATGGTGAGGACGATCACCTCGCGCGGCACATCAAGATAATCGGGATCGAAGCGGCCAACGAGCGGGACCGGCCACTCGGTCAGTCCCGCATTTTCGACGACCAGCCCCTCGTCCGAAAGGAGCGCCAAGCCCTCTTTCTTCGCCGCCGCTTCGGCTCCCTCGCGGATCAGCTCCTCGCGCTCGTCCTGGTCGACGATCACATGGCAGGCGCGCAATTTTTCGAGATAATCGGAGGCGCCGCCGACTGTGATCGGCCCGGGATGATGGAATCGATGTCCGACGGTCGTCGCACCGCTGGCGACCCCACCGATCTCGACCGCAACGATCTCATCGCCAAGCATGGCTACGATGCCGTGGAGCGGTCGCACCCAGCGCTGCGCTCCGTCGCCCCAGCGCATCGACTTGGGCCAGGGGAAGTCAGCGGCGATGCGCTCGATCGTCAGGGCCAGCACATCGGCCGCCGCCCTGCCCTCGCGCTCGATCAATGCGAACAGCACCCCGTCGCGTTCCTCGAGCTGGTCGCGCTTGAGGCCCGTCTTCCGAAGGAAACCCTCGAGGGCCTGCGCCGGTGCGTTGGCGCGCGGACCCTTGACCTCCTCGCGGCTGGCTTGCGTCCTGTCGGCGACATCGCGCGAGATTAGGACCAACCTGCGCGGGGTCGAATGAACGTCCACCGGACCGGTCGAAAGCCCGGATTCGCTGGTGCACTCGGCAAATAGCCGCGCGAGATCGTTGCGCGCTTTCGCTTGCATCCGCGCCGGGATTTCCTCGGACAGCAGTTCGAGCAGGAAGTCGGCCACTATTGCTCCTCCCCGGCATGGGGAGGGGGACCATCCGAAGGATGGTGGAGGGGGCTGATCACCTGCGTGACAATGTACTGCAGCGCGCCCTCTAGGTTCTTCATCACCTCGGCCGCCACCAGCCGCGCGACACGATACCCTTGATTCATCAGATACTTATCACGGACGGCGTCGCGATCCGTTTGCTCACCATAATCGTGCGGACTGCCGTCGATTTCGATCACAAGCCTAGCGTCTCGCACGAAGAAATCCGCGATATACGGTCCAATCGGATGCTGACGCCGGACTTTGAACCCCAATTTACTTCCACGCAGCTGGCTCCAGAGGAGCACCTCGGGTGGCGTCATAACGCGACGGAGTTTTCGCGCCGCGTACACGGCAGGCTTGCGCAGCGACGCTCCCCCTCCACCACGCCGTTCCGGCGTGGTCCCCCTCCCCGAACGGGGGAGGATCATATTCCCTTCTCCAACCATGCGCCGCACGCCGCCTTCGCGAGGTCGCGCACCCGCCCGATATAGGCCTGGCGCTCGGCGACGCTGATCACTCCGCGTGCCTGGAGCGTGTTGAACACGTGGCTCGCCTTGATCGCCTGCTCATAAGCGGGGATCGGGAGCTTTCGGCCGATGCACAGCTCGCACTCGTCGACCGCCTCCCGAAAGGCTTCGAACAACCGGTCCGTGTTCGCGACCTCGAAATTATATTCGGACGCTTCTTTCTCATTCTCGAGGAAGACGTCGCCGTACGTCACGCCGGCGTCGTTGAATTTCAGGTCGAACACATTGTCGACGCCCTGGATGTACATCGCCAGGCGCTCGAGCCCGTAAGTCAGCTCGCCCGTCACCGGCTTGCACTCGAAGCCGCCGACCTGCTGGAAATAGGTGAATTGCGTCACCTCCATTCCGTCGCACCAGACTTCCCAGCCAAGGCCCCACGCGCCGAGCGTCGGGCTTTCCCAATCGTCTTCGACGAAGCGGATGTCGTGCTTCAGCGCGTCGATTCCGATCTCGGTCAGGCTTCCGAGATAGAGATCCTGCAGGTCGTCGGGGCTTGGTTTGAGGACCACTTGGAATTGATAATAAGCCCCGAGCCGGTTCGGATTCTCACCATAGCGGCCGTCGGTCGGCCGCCGGCATGGCTGGACATAAGCCGCTCGCCACGGATCCGGCCCAAGCGCCCGAAGCACCGTCGCCGGGTGAAAGGTCCCCGCCCCCATCTCCATGTCGTACGGCTGGAGCAACACGCAGCCCTGCGATCCCCAATAGCGCTGGAGGGTCAGGATCAGGTCCTGGAAGCTCAGGCTCAAGGTAAAACGGCCCCGTCTCACTCGAATTGGAACCCAAGGCTTTGGCCGCGCCTTCAGCGAAGCGCAAGCTTGAGCGCTCCAATAGCCGCCCTACATGCGGAGCTTATGATGACTTTGATCAAACGATTCTTCGCGCCGTTCGCGGCTCTACTCGCTCTTGCCGCGCCCGCAGCCGCCAGGGTGCCGCAGGCGCGCCCCGCTCTGTGGGAAGTCTCGGATGCCGATACGACTGTCTATCTGTTCGGAACCATCCATTTGCTGCCGCCCAATTATGAGTGGCGGACACCCAAGTTCGATGCCGCGCTCGCGAATTCGCAGGAGCTGGTCGTCGAGACCATCGTCGATCTCCAGCACCCCGACGAGATCCTCGCGGCCAAGCGCAACCTCGGTTATTCGGCCGGGCTCCCGCCAATTGAGCACCGGGTCCCTCCGGCGAAGCGGGCCTTGCTCCGCTCGGTGATCGCCAAAACCGGTGTCCCCGAGCAATATTTCACGAGTATGGAAACGTGGCTGGCCGCATTCGAGCTGCTCGGAGTCCGCTTCCAGGAGATGGGTCTCAAGGGCGAACAGGGGCCCGAGCAGGCGCTTCGAACCGAGTTCCAGGCCGCGAAAAAGCCCATCGGACAGCTCGAAACCAACGCCGAACAGCTCAGCTTTTTCGACCGCCTGCCGGAAAATGCTCAGCGCCAGCTGCTCGAAGGCGCGATCGAGAAGCCCAAGAGCATCGACGACGATTTTACGAAGATGGTCGGGTCCTGGTCGCGCGGCGACGTCAAGGCGATCGCGGTCAGCTTCAACCGAGACCTTTCGTCCTCTCCCGATCTCAAGAAGGCGCTGCTTATCCAGCGGAATGCCAATTGGAGCCGCTGGATCGAAGACCGCATGACGAAACCCGGCTCCGTTTTCGTCGCGGTCGGCGCCGGCCACCTCGCGGGCCCATCGTCGGTCATCAGCATGCTTCAGCGGGACGGGCATAAGGTGCGCCGGATCCAATGATGGCGCCATCTCTGCCTTGTTATTGATCCGTAATGAGAAATGTTAACGAGTCCGCTGTTTCCGCTAGACTTTTGTTAAGGTCTCAGTGACCATAATGGACGGGTATCGGGCTGGGGGGCCACGATGCGTGTTGAGGGGGGCGCGGCGCTGCCGCCACGGGTGACTTGCACCCTTGTAGGCGCGCCAGACCACTCAATCCGTCGACATTCCCCAGCCGGGCCACCGTGAAGGAGGCTGTGGATGATGGATGTCCTGCTTGCTGCCGCGATTGCCGCCGCGCCTCCCGCGCAGGCCGCACCGCTGACGGCGGCCGACGACGCCAGCCCGGCGATGTTCGTGGTGCACGACGCCGATACCACCGTTTACATTTTCGGCACCTTCCACGCGCTTGACGGCCGGTCCGAGTGGTTCAAGGATCGCGTGAGGTCCGCCTTCAACAACTCGGGTGAGCTGGTGCTCGAAACGGTCATTCCGGAAGGGCCTGTCCAAATCAAACCGCGATTCACAGGCCAGGCCCTGCCCGTGACTCCCTCCGCATCTTTCCTTGCCACCACAAGGATGGCGATCAGTGCCGGTCGTTCGCAAGGCATGCAGGTGGGCAACGGCGCCGACATGATCCTCCGCCACGCGGCCGAGGCCCAGGGCAAGCCGGTCGAAGGGCTCGAGACTCTCGAGCTTCAGCTGGACATGTTCAACCGGATGCCGGCGACCAAGGCTGCGCGGGAACCCAAGGCAGGAGAGCCCGTCGACGCCGCCAGCCCGATGGCAAGCATGACGCGGGTGATGGCCGACATGCAGTCCGCATGGAAGCATGGCGATCAGAGCATCTTCGTGAAGATGCTCGGCCAGCTCGAAAAGGCGTCTCCGTCCACCTATCGCATGATGTTTACCGAGCGGAACGCGCGCTGGGCCGACTGGATCGCCGGGCGGATGCAAACGCCCGGCGTTGTTTTTGTCGCGGTCGGCGCCGGCCACCTCGCCGGCAAGGACAGCGTCCTGGTCCGCCTGGCCGAGCTCGGCATTCCGTCGGCGCGGCTGAATTAGTCGGCTTAAATTCGTCATCTCGGCGAAGGCGGGGACCCAGCGGAGAAAAAGGACTAGGTTCCCGCTTGCGCGGGAATGACGAAGCGAGTTTGCCAAATGAAAGCCCCTACCCTATAGGCCCCGGTCCCTAGCCATGGTCATCCCTGGAGGCGTGGCGGGGGTTTTCTTTTGGAGAATGCACGATGAGCGATCAGCTGACGCTGCCCGCCGAGGCGCGCGACCGGGCTGGCAAGGGAGCCTCCCGGGCACTGCGCCGAGATGGCCGGGTCCCCGCCGTGGTTTACGGCGAAAAGAAGGAAC
>JBKPOO010000024.1:0-44753 GCA_046733175.1 Pseudomonadota bacterium | reverse complement strand
AGGGAGGGCGACGAGTAAAAAACAAAAGAGGCCCAATGCCCGCTCGCCCACTCAGCCTTCAGGACCATTTCCTCAACGCCATTCGCCGCGCGAAACTGCCAGTTACCATCTTCCTCGTGAAGGGCGTCAAGCTTCAGGGAGTGGTGACGTGGTTCGATGCATTTTCCCTGCTGCTGAGGCGCGAAGGAGCTTCGCAGCTCGTCTACAAACACTCGATCTCGACCATCATGCCCGCTGAGCCGCCCCCGGACTTCGTTGCAACCAACGGCGCCGCCGACGGAGCGAAGGCCGCGTTGCAGGACCTTTTCCTTGCTGCGTCCACTCGCGAAAGCGAGCGCATGACTCTCTTCCTGGTCAACGGAGTGATGCTTCAGGGCACCGTAACGGGGTTTGACCAGTTTTCGCTGGTGCTCGAGCGCGGCGGGCAGATCCAGCTGGTCTACAAGCACGCAATATCGACCCTCCAGCCGGCGCACGCGCTCAACCTGGGCCCCGAAGCGAACGGAGAGTCGGAGGGCGACGCTGAATAATTTCGACCATCCCGCGCTTCCCGACGTAGCTCGCGGGGAGCGCGCGCTCATCGTCGTGCCAGAGCTTCCGCGGACCGGTTCGCGAAGATCCGCCGATGCCCGCGTGGAAGAGGCGGAAGGGCTTGCCGAGGCGATCGGGATCGACGTGATCGAGGCGCGGCCGCTCCGGGTGCGCACGGTTCGGCCCGCGACGCTGCTCGGCAAGGGACAGGTGGACGAGATTGCCGAGATGGCTAAGGAAAAGCAGGCCGGGCTTCTGATCGTCGATTCGCCGCTCGCGCCGATTCAGCAGAAGAACCTCGAAGACGAGGTCGGCACGAAGGTGATCGACCGGACCGGGCTGATCCTCGAGATATTCGGCGAACGGGCAGCGACGGCCGAGGGTCAGCTGCAGGTCGAGCTGGCGCATCTCGAATATCAGGCTGGGCGCCTCGTTCGAAGCTGGACGCACCTCGAGCGCCAACGCGGCGGCTTCGGATTCCTCGGCGGGCCCGGCGAAACGCAGATCGAAGCGGATCGGCGGCTGATTCGCGACCGGATGGCGAAGATCCGGCGCGAACTCGACCAGGTGAAACGCACCCGCTCGCTGCACCGCGGGCGAAGGCAACGCGCGCCTTGGCCCGTGGTCGCGCTCGTCGGCTACACAAACGCGGGAAAGTCTACCTTATTCAATCGTTTAACCGGTGAGGCCGTGTTCGCGGAGAACCTCCTGTTCGCGACGCTCGACCCAACGATGCGCGATATCCGCCTGCCCGGGTTCGACAAGGTCATCCTGTCGGACACTGTCGGATTCGTCTCGGATCTTCCGACCGAGCTGATCGCGGCGTTCCGCGCTACGCTGGAAGAGGTTCAGTCGGCGAACCTGATCGTCCACGTCCGCGATATGGCGCACCCCGATCGCGAAGCGCAGAAAGAGGATGTCGAAGACGTGCTGCAATCGCTCGGCCTGGCGGAGCAGGGCGGCCCGCCGCGGATCGAGGCGTGGAACAAGATCGACCTGCTTTCGGGCGACGAGCGGGCAAGATTGAGCGAGGAGGCCAGGAGGCGCGAAGACGCTGTGCCTATTTCGGCGCTCAACGGCGATGGCTTCGACACTCTGCGCGAGTGCATGGCTGAAGAACTGCGCAGCGGCGAAGAGGTCCATCAAATCCGGCTTGCCGCGGGCGAGGGCGAAAAGATCGCCTGGCTGCACGCTCGTGGCGAAGTGCTGGATCAGCAACTCGACCATGACGAGGTTCACCTGGCGGTCCGTTTATCGCCGGAGAATTGGGCCCGCTTTCAGTCGCTTGGAGCCAGCTGACCCTTCTTCGCTTCGACCCAAAGAGCTTCCATTGCATCGAGCGACATGTCCGAAAAGCCGGGGGTTTGCTCAATGGCACGGAAGCGCTGCTCGAACTTGCGATTCGCTTCACGAAGCGCAGCTTCCGGCTCAATGTTAAGATGACGTGCGAGGTTTACGACGGCAAATAGAAGGTCGCCGAGCTCCTCGAGCTTGCGATCATGGTCGGTTTCCGCCTCTAGCTCGGCCAATTCTTCGTGGATCTTGGCACGCGGTCCTGACGCGTCAGGCCAGTCGAAGCCCGTCCGAGCGGCTCGCCGCTGAAGCTTTGCAGCTCGCTCGAGGGCTGGGAGTGCCAGAGCGACGCCGGCAAGCGCGCTCCGGTCGGAATCCTTGGCGCGTTCCTCAGCCTTGATGATTTCCCACAAATGGTGACCGCCATGCTCGGCGTCGCCGAAAATGTGTGGATGCCGGCGTTCCATCTTGTCGCAAATGCGATTCAGGACGTCGTCCAGGGTGAAATGGCCTTCGTCTTCAGCCATTTGCGCATGGAAGACAACTTGGAGCTGTAAATCTCCGAGCTCGTCGGCAAGAGCATCCATGTCCTTGCGGGCGATCGCGTCGGCAACCTCATAGGCCTCCTCGATCGTGTAGGGCGCGATGGTTTCGAAGGTCTGGACGCTGTCCCACTCGCAGCCGGTCTTGGGATCGCGGAGGCGACGCATGATCTCGACGAGGCGGCCGATCGGGCTCTCAGGCTGCATTGATGGGCCTGAAGGGGGCTTTGGGGACCCCTCGCTCGCTGTAATCTATAAGTATGATAATATGCATTATGTAAATATCCATCAAGGTCAGGGGACGAGAACCAGCCAGCGCCCTTCCACTCCCCAGCGGCTTAGCGAAGACAGGAAATTCATGCCCAGGACATTGAGATTGTCATTTTCGGCGATCTGAAGGCCCACGTTTTGCCGACTAATTCCGCCGACCTTGAGATTGCTCGCTCGAGCGCTCGACACGCGTATGATCCCATTTCCCGTCCGAACGAACTGGTCCGGCTTAGGCGAAACGCTAACTCCGGCGCGGATCGCCGTTTCGCGGTCGATCGTCGTCATTGTCGCGCCGCTGTCGACCAGGAATTTGGCTTTGACGCCGTTCACTCGGCCTTCAACCCAGAAATGACCGTCGATCGCCATTGGAATGCGCGTCTCCCGGCCTTCGATGACCGGTGTGCCGACCGCCTCCGCCCTCAGGCGCTGCGCCACCCAGCCGAAATTGTCGCGGAACGTGAACAGCACGAACCCCGCGGCGAATATCGACGTCCACATGAGCGCCGTCGTGATCAGCTTCGCCCAGGGCTCGCGACGCGACATGAGGGTGCCGAGAATGAGCATCACGGCCATCAGTAAGTAGACTCCGCCAAGCATCAAATCGTTGGTCACGGCTGGAGCACCAGGTAACTTCCCTCGACGCGCCAGCTGCTCAGGGACGAAAGAAAGTTCATTCCCAACAGGTTGGTGTCGTCATGTTCGTTGATATCGATCGGGAATTCGGTCCGCTCGATCGGCCCGACCTGCAGTCGGTCTGCCCAGCCCTTGATCGCCCTCGTCGGCCCATTTGCCGTGCTCACCACGGTTGTTTCGCTGCCGATGGGCATCCCGGCCGCCTTGGCCGAATCCACCGAGACGGTGGTCACGGAGGCCCCGCTGTCGACCATGAACCGAAGCGCCTGCCCGTTCACCTTCGCTTCGACCCAAAAGTGCCCGTCATCCGCCATCGGAATCCGCACCGTCTTTCCATCGCTGATCGACGATCCTAGCGCTTCGGCCTTGAGTCGCTGGCCGAAGGCGGTGAAGTCGGATCGGAATGAGAAGATGACGAAACCGATGGCGAAAATCGCGACCCAGGCGAGCACCATCTTCAGCATCTTGGCGATCGGCATGCGCATCGCGACCAGCGAGCTCGCGACCGCGACGATGATCATCACATAATAAAGCGCGAAGGCGCCGTCGTTGCTGTTCATAGCTCGATCTCGAGCCCATCATGCGCCGGAGCCGCCCAATCGGGAAGTTCCGCAACGAGCGTTTTGTAATCCAAACCATTGCCCATGTGGGTTAGGTACAGCTGGCCGACGCCGAGGTCCCTCGCCCAGCCCAGCACCCCGCCCAAGTGCGCATGCGTGGGGTGCGGAGTTCGGGTCAGACAATCCGCGATCCACACGTCAACGCCTTGATACAATTTAGCCATTTCGTCGGTTAAGTCGCTGAAGTCAATGGCATATACAATAGAATGCCGGCCTTCGTCGAAGCGTAGACCGAGCGATGTGGTCGTGCCGTGCGGTTGAACAACGACGCGCGTGGATGCCGTGCCGAATCGCTCTTCCGCGCCGATCACCCGGCCCTCGACGATCGGCCGGTAAAAGTCGCTCTGCGCGAAGGCGTACGCAAAGCGCTCGTTGAGGCTCCTCAGCGTATCCTCCGAACCGTAGAGCGGCATCGGAGTGTCGAGCACCTGCGAAAGCGGTCGAAGCTCGTCGATCCCGTGGACATGGTCGCCATGGTCGTGGGTCACGATCACGGCGTCGAGGCGGCCCACCTCCGCCCGCAGCAGCTGCTGGCGAAGGTCCGGCCCGCAGTCGACGAGGACGTTGACTCCGCCGCTTTCGACCAGGATCGAGGAGCGCAGCCGGGCATTGCGCGGTTCGCCGGGATCGCATTCGCCCCAGTGATTGCCGATCTTGGGAACTCCGGTCGACGTCCCGCAGCCTAAGATCCGCACTTTCAAGCTAGTGCTCTTGGGCTTTTTTGAACAGTTTGAAGAAGTTGGCCGTGGTTGTCTCGCCTAGCTCGTCAAGCGTTTCACCCCTCAATTCCGCGACGAACTCCGCGGTATCCGCAACGAAGGCCGGCTCGCATTTCTGGCCGCGATGCGGAACGGGCGCCAGGAACGGAGAGTCGGTTTCGACCAGCATCTGGTCCTTCGGGAGCCATTTGGCGATCGCCTGCAGGTCCGCGGCGTTCTTGAACGTCACGATCCCCGACAGCGAGACGTAAAAGCCGAGATCGAGACCCTTGCGCGCAAGCTCGGCCGAGCCCGTGAAACAATGAAGCACGCCAGTCACGTCCCCGTCCCTCACGGCGGCTTCGAGGATTTCGGAGGTGTCATCCTCGGCCTCGCGGGTATGCACCACCAACGGAAGCCCCGTCTGGCGCGCGGCCTCGATATGCGCCTGGAAGCGCTCGCGCTGAGCGGCGCGGTCGGATTTGTCGTAATAATAATCGAGCCCGCATTCGCCGATCGCGATCACACTGGAATGTGATGCGGCCTGCACAAGCACGTTGGATCCGAGGTCCGGATGGGCATCGGCTTCGTGCGGGTGAACGCCGACCGTTGCCCACACGTCGCGGTTTCGCTCCGCAACCGCGATGACGTCATTCCATTCGCGCTCGCGCGTCGAGATATTGAGAAATCCGCAAACCCCGCGTTCGCGCGCATTTTGAAGGACTTGATCCTGGCGTTCTACGAGCCCTTCGTAGTTCAGGTGGCAATGGCTGTCGATCAGCCTCACGCCGGCTCCTCCGCTTCCTCTAGCTCCAGCTTGGGGAACAAGGGCGTGGGTTGGGCAATCGGCGCACCCCCGGCGCCGGAATCAATTAACGCCAGCAGCTTCTCTGCCGAAGCCGGGATGATCGGTGCTATAGCCGAAGCAAGCTGCCGAAGCGCCGCGACAATCGTGCCAAGCACGGCGGCCATCCGCTCAGGATCCGTCTTGCGCAGCGCCCAGGGCGCCTCGGCATCGATATAGGCATTGCACGCGAATACGGCGCGCAACCAAGCTTCGATCCCGACCGAAAACGCCAGCCGCTGGAACGCCTCGGGCACCTCCTTCTTTGTCGCTGCTTCAACGAGGCCCAGCAGATCCGCGTCTTTGGCGGCCTTCCCAGGCTCAGGAAGAACGCCACCCAAATTCTTGTGAACCATCGACAAAGTACGCTGAGCAAGATTGCCGAAACTGTTGGCGAGCTCGGCATTGGCGCGATTGACGATCGCCTCGGCGCTGTAGCTTCCGTCCTGCCCGAACGGCACTTCGCGAAGCAGGAAATAGCGCAGCGCGTCCACCCCGAAACGCTCGGCAAGCACCATCGGATCGACGACATTCCCGACGCTTTTCGACATTTTCTCGCCGCGGCTCAGCAGGAACCCGTGGCCGTAGACGCATTTGGGCAGAGCGATCCCCGCCGACATCAGGAACGCCGGCCAATAGATCGCGTGGAAGCGGACGACGTCCTTGCCGATCAGATGCACGTCGGCCGGCCAGTAACGCTTCCAAAGCTCGGTCTCATCGGGATAGCCGAGGCCCGTGATGTAGTTGGTGAGGGCGTCGAGCCACACGTACATGACGTGGTGGTTGCCGCCCGGCACCGGTACTCCCCAATCGAAGCTGGTGCGCGAGATGCTGAGATCCTTGAGTCCGCCCTCGACGAAGCGCACGACCTCGTTGCGGCGGCTTTCCGGCCGGATAAAGTCCGGATTGGCCGCGTAATGGTCGAGCAGCGCCTGCTGGTATTTCGACAGCCGGAAGAACCAGCTTTCTTCGACCGTCCATTCGACCGGCGTTCCCTGCGGCGATAGCTTGGTTCCGTCCTCGGCGCTGATCAGTTCTTCCGGTTCGTAATAAGCTTCGTCGCGGATCGAATACCAACCCTCGTAGCGGTCGAGGTATAGGTCCCCCCTCTCCTCCATCGCCGTCCAGATCGCTTGGCTCGCGCGATAATGGTGGGGCTGCGACGTCCGAATGAAGAGATCGTACGATACGTTAAGAGTGTCGCACATCATCTGGAAAAGAGGTGACATTTTGTCCGCGAACGCGCGCGGTTCAATGCCTTCCGCGCGGGCCCCCTGCGCCATCTTCAACCCATGCTCGTCAGTTCCCGTCTGGAATCGCACATCGCGGCCTTGGGCACGCTGGAAGCGCGCGATCACGTCGGCGGCAATCGCTTCATAAGCGTGGCCGATGTGGGGCGGACCGTTGGGGTAACTGATCGCAGTCGTGATGTAGAAGGGCTCGCCCATAACGACGCCCTAGCCGCCACGCCTTGGGGCTTCAAGGAAGCGCCGGATCGGCAACCGATGCGAGAATTCCGCCAATCTGGAACACGGTGGCCGCTGGATCGAGCGAAACGCGGGGCGCGACTGCGGCAAGCTCCCGCGCCTTCGAGTAAGCGTCGAGCGCTCGTTCGCGGCGCAACCCCTCAAGCGCCCGGGCCTCGCGCGCGATCAGCGACGGAGCCAGATCGAGGAAGGCCGCGTAGCGATCGCCGGCGCCGCGCTTGCCGAGCTCGATCGCGAGCTCCGAACGGCGGGCATTCGTCGGATCACCCTGGCGCAGGATCGCGAGCGCCGCGTCCTCGAGTTTGGCGAGGTCAAGCTCGGCAAAGGCGAGCGCTCTCCCCGCCGAGCCGAAGGACATCGAAATGATCTTCTTGCGCTCCGCGGCGCTCAATTCGAACGCCTGGCTTTCCAGGACTGACGTCATGACGTCATCGCCAAGCGATTGAAAATCCAGCCTTCTGCAGCGGGAACGAATGGTTGGAAGCAATCGGCCCGGGGCATGACTGACGAGGAAGAAGATGCTGTTGGGAGGTGGCTCCTCGAGCATTTTGAGAAGCGCATTAGCGCCCGACGGCTCGAGCTCATCCGCGGAATCGATCACCACGACCCGCCAGTCGGACATGGCCGGGCTGAGGTCGAACAACTCGGCCAGCGATCGCACCTGGTCGACGCTGATATTGCGCGCGAGGTTGCCCGTCTTTTCGTTCAGCAGCCGCTCGAGCCGGCGCATGTCCGGATGGCTCCCGGCCTCGACCAGCTTCACCATCGAATGGTCTTCGCTCGTTTCGAGGCCGGGCGCGCCGGATGTGGGGCCCGCGGCGTCGGCGAGAACGCGGCGCGCTGCGGCATGGGCAAAGGTCGCTTTCCCGACTCCCCTCGGACCGGCGAGGAGCCAGGCGTGGTGGAGCTTACGCGTCGCCCAGGCGCTGGCAAACTGTTCGACGGCCCGGTCTTGCCCAAGGATCACGGCAACAGATCCTGCACAGCGTCCAGCAGGCGGCCAGTCACTTTTTGCGGATTGCCCGAGGCGTCGATCAGCCTGACCCGATCCGGCTCCTCGGCCGCAATCAACCGGAAGGCGAGCTCGACCTTGTGGTGATAATCGCTGGCGCGTCCGCCGATGCGATCGCTGCCCTGCGCGTCGCGGGCTCGTGCCCTTTCCGCTCCGCCGTCATGAATCAGGATAAGAGTCCGGTCGGGGAAGCAATCGCCGATGCCGAATGCGTTGATCTCCCGCACGGCCTCGATCCCGAGCCCGCCGGCGCCGCCCTGATAGGCTAGCGAGCTGTCGACGAAACGGTCGGACAGGACCCAGCGACCCAATTCCAGCGCCGGCCTGATCGTCTTTTGCACATGGTCGGCGCGCGCGGCCGCGAACAGCAGGGCTTCTGCCTTGGCTTCCCAGCGCTCTTCAGCGCCGCCGAGGAGCAATTCCCGAATCTTCTCCGCCCCTTCGCTTCCGCCCGGCTCTCGAGTCTCGATGAGGTCGAGGCCGCGTTCCCTCAGCGCGTCGGCCAAAGCCTTGACCTGCGTCGACTTGCCGACCCCTTCTCCGCCCTCGAGGCTGATGAATCGTCCGCGTGGCGTCACGCCATACCGAGCAGTGACTTGAGGCCCAGCCAGATACGTCCGAAGAAGCCAGCCTTGCCGACGTCCTCGCCCGCAACCAGCGGAACGACCTGCGGCGGGGTGTCGGCCGTGGTGATCACCAGGTCGGCAATATGGTCGCCCTTGGCGATCGGCGCGGCGACTGGTCCCTGGTAGCGGATCCTCATCCCCGTGGCGCCGTTCGCGAGCCCGGCGGGCACCGTCACCGCCAGGTCACGCGGAGCGACGAGCGGGACTTCGCTGCTGCTGCCCAACTGGACCTTGGCCGAGCCGACTTTCGCGCCCGCTTTGAACAGAGGCTTGGCCGTCCAGGCGTTGAAGCCCCACTCGATGAGCCGGGTCGACTCCTCGACCCTGGCGTTCCAGCTCGGCAGGCCCGCGACGACCTCGATGAGCCTGCGGCCGTTTTGGTCTGCCGATCCCGTAAAGCCATAGCCTGCTTCATCGGTATGGCCGGTCTTGAGACCGTCGGCGCCGGGGACCTTCCCGAGGATCGGATTGCGGTTGCCCTGCGTGATGTCCTGGCCCGACCCCATCGTCTTGCCCCAGGTGAAGCTCGGCTGGGAGTAAAACTTCTTGTAGAGCGCATAGTGGTTCTCGATCTCCGACCGGGCCAGGGTCGCGAGGTCGCGGGCGGAGACATAAGTGACGCCATTGTCGGGCCAACCGTTCGCCGTTCCGAAATGGCTGTTGGTGAGGCCGATCTTCTTGCCGAAGGCATTCATCTGCTCCGTGAAGGCCTGTTCGGTGCCCGCAATGCATTCCGCGAGCACTACTGAGGCGTCGTTGCCCGACAGGGTCACGATCCCGTGAAGCAGGTTTTCGACGCTGACCTGCTCGTTGGGCGAAAGGAACATGGTCGAACCCGCGGCCGGCCCGTGCCACTTCTGCCAGGTTTCGGGGCGGACCGTGCACATCTTGCCGAGCGCGAGCTGCTTCTTGTCGATCAGCTCGAAGGCGACCTCAACGGTCATCATCTTCGCCATCGAAGCCGGCGGCATCCGGACATCGGCGTTCTTGGCGTAGAGCGTCGCTCCCGACGATACGTCGATCAGGTAGGCGACCTTCGCCGGCGTATCGAACTGCGGGGCGGTCGCTGCCGCAGTCGTCGCAAGGAGGGAAGCAGTGGCGGCGGCGAGCAGGACGGGCTTTATCATGGAGGCGGACCAGAATCCTTGAAGGTTCAGGAGATGAGCCCCTGTCTATCGCCGAGCAATCGCGTCCGCCAGCAGTCCCACCGACATCGCGTAAAAATTCGAGCAATTGTAATCGAGGATCGCTCGGTAATTGTTGGTCAGGAGATAACCGGACCCGCTCGCGCCTTCCGGCTCGAACAGCGTCGCCAATTCGCTGTCGGAAAGCCCCGAGCCATAGGGCACCACGCCGAGCGCCCGCCATTCCCTAACCGTCAACCAGCGCGTGTGGCGCTTGTAGACCTGCGGGCATTTGGGTGCCGTGACCGTCGAGCGGAGCGTATAGCGATTGAGATTGTTCGGGACGCTTGCCTGGACTCCCCACCGCACGGAGGGCTTCCACCCAGCGTCGCGTAAATAAGAAGCGATCGAGGCGAGACCGTCGAGCTCGTCCCGCCAGATGTTCGCATATCCATCGCCGTCGCCATCCGCTCGAAGCCGAAGCGCGACCGACGGCAGGAATTGCGGGAATCCCGTGGCCCCTGCCCAGCTGCCTTTCAGCATGTACCGCGGAACGCCCTGGTCGATCAGCTTCAGCGCCGCGATGAACTCATTTTCGAAGAGGCTGCGCCGGCGGCCGCCGTAGGCCATGCTCGCAAGCACCTCGAGAAGGTCGTTGCTGCCCGTAACGAGCCCGTAACTGGTTTCATGCCCGTAGATCGCGAGAAGGATCGTCGCATCGACTCCGTAGCGCGATTCGATCCAGCGCAGTCCCTGGTACAGGTTCGAATAATTGCTTTGCCCGCGGCGGATCAGCGATTCGGTCACGTGCTTGCGAATGTAGGGCTGCATCGATGGGATTCCGCCCGAGCTCGACGCGCGAGGCTCGGCGTGATCCAGCTCGATAACGCGGCGATTGATGTCGAGGCCCGGGATGACCGCCTGGATCGTCGCTTCGCTGACTCGCTGCTGCCGCGCGAGCGCGGTGAGCCGAACCTTATATTGCTCCCAGGGATCCGCCTGCGGCTGAACGTAGGTCGGTTGCTGATAGACGTAGGTTTGCGCGAGCTGGACCTGGACCTCGTCGGATGGCGCCATCTTCGGCGGCGGGACCCCCTTTCCGACCTGAGCCGAAGGCGTTGCGAGTGCCATCGCCGACACCGCAGCCAGTGCGATTCCCCCAAGCATCCGCAACTTTACGCTCCTCATTACTGCCGAGGCTAATCTGCAGAACCCACGTGAGACCAGCTTGGTTCACCGCGCGCCTTGCACAGCCCGGCGCTCCGGACGATATGCGACGACCGATTAAGGAGAGGTGGCCGGGCGCGAGGCGGCTGTCATCCCGGGGGATGACACTAGGCCGAGCGGTTTCGGTGGACGTCATGTGGAGAGGTGGCCGAGTGGTTTAAGGCAGCGGTCTTGAAAACCGCCGTGGGTGCAAGCCCACCGTGGGTTCGAATCCCACCCTCTCCGCCAGCCCCAAGGGAGATGCGTCATGGACCGATTCACCGGCGGCTGCCTGTGCGGCGACGTCCGGGTCGAGGCGTCGGGGCGACCGTATCGGGTCGGCCTTTGCCATTGCCTGGACTGCCGGAAGCATCACGGCGCCTTATTCTATGCAGCGGCGATCTTTCCCGAAGATGCTGTGATCATCGAAGGCCACACCAGTGAATATGCCGGACGGCATTTCTGCCCTCGCTGCGGCTCCTCGGTTTTCGCGCGCTACGCCGATGAAGTCGAAGTCTGCCTCGGCTCCCTCGATTCTCCCGACCAGCTCATGCCGACTTACGAAAGCTGGACCGTTCGCCGGGAGTCCTGGTTACCGGCATTCCCGCTCGCCAGGCATTATGAGCATGACCGCGAATCCACTGGCCGTTCCGACGGATAGACATTCAGCTTGCATTCACGCTACAAATGTAGCACACACTACAAATGTAGCGCGGCGAATCGAGTCGCGCCTAAAAGGGAATGCATATGCTGAGCAAGCTGCCGCCGCGTGAACGTCAGATCGTCGACCTCCTCTATCAGCGTGGCGCCCTGGCCGTCGCCGACATCTGCGATGCCCTCCCCGACCAGCTGAGCGGCTCGGCGGTTCGGATGATGCTGAAGCGGCTCGAGGACAAGGGCTTCGTCCAGCGCAGCGAATCCGACCGCGGCTATCTCTACAGCCCGACCGTTTCCGAAACCGCGGCCAAGAAATCCGCGCTGAGCGAAATCGTCCGCGTGTTCTTCGACGGATCCCCTGCGAATGCGGCGAGCGCGCTCCTCGGAATGTCGGAAAAGCTCAAGGATAATGAGCTTGATGAGCTCGAGGCGATGATCGCCCGCGCCCGGAAAGCCAAAGGGGCCAGCTGATGTATGTGCTCATCGAAATCGCGTTGAAGTCCGTGCTGATCGCAGGGCTGACGCTCGGCCTCATTCAGCTGATGAAGGGCCGTTCGGCGGCCGAGCGCTCGTGGGTCGCGCATATCGGCCTCCTCGCGCTGATCATCATGGCCTTCGCGCCGCTGGTCCTGCCGAGCTGGAACATCGAGCTGCCTGCCCTTTCCAGCCCGGCGCCAACTGTTGAAGCGCCTGCGCCGAGAGCGATTCCTGCCCCGGCGGTTCAGGCGACCCCTGTCGCCACAATCGCGCCGGCGGCCAAACCGAGCCTTTTGTCGTCCATCAGTCCCGTCGCGGCCACTTCGGCTCTTTATGCGATCCCCGCTGTCCTTTTGCTGTTCATCACTTTCATAGCCCTTGCCCGCCTTATCGCGCTCCGTGCCCGCGCCGACGTCCTTGTCGACGGTCATTGGTTGAGCGCGCTCGCCCGGGCGCAGCGCCGGATGGGCTTCAAGCATGGCACGGCCCTCCTCATGAGCGACGACCTGGCTTCGCCGATCAGCTGGGGCCTGATGCGGCCGGTGATCCTGCTCAACAGCCGAGCCGTCGAAGCCGCCGATGAGGCCGAAGCGATCATCGCCCATGAGCTCGCTCACGTCGCTCGGATGGACTGGGCGAAGCTGCTCCTCGCGCGGGTCGCTACCGCTCTCTTCTGGTTCAATCCTTTCGTCTGGATGCTCGCCCGCGAAGCGCACCAGCTGCGCGAGGAAGCGGCCGACGATTCCGTCCTCGCCGCCGATATCGCGGACACGGACTATGCACAGCTGCTCGTCGGTGTTGCGCGGCACGAATGCCCCGGCCTCTTGCTCGGAGCGCACGGCGTCGCCCCATCGAAGAGCTCGCTCGCCCGTCGCGTGGCCCGAGTCCTCGACGTGAAATCCGTGCGCGGCCCCGTCGCGCGGTCGTTCGGTCTCGGCGTGTTCGTCGGTGCAGCGCTCGTTGCGGCTCCCCTCGCGGCGCTGACGCTCACTCCGAAGCAGCCTTCAGCCGCGAAGGAGACCATCGCGACGGGCAAGGCCGGCGCCAGGTCGAACTTAGCGGCGTCCGAACCGCCGGCCGACCTTCCGCACATCATCGCTCAGGGCGTTTCCACCTCCGTCTCGACAGCCGCGGCAGTTGCCCGACAGGATGTCGAGGCCGATGTCGACCCGGACGACATCGCCGAGGCGCAGCGCGATGCCGCTCATGACATGGCGATCGATCAGGCGAGGGCCGCGGCCGACCGCGCCCGCGAGACCGGGCAGACGGTTGCGGAGGAAATCCGAAAGTCTCACCGGAATGTCGTACAGACCCTCGGCATTACGCCCGAATATATCGGCGCGATGCGCTCCGCTGCCCCGCAGTTCGCGCGCCTCGAGCCTTCCGAATTTGCCGGAATGAAGGCGGTTGGAGTGACTCCGGAGTTCGCTCGAGCCCTTGTCGCCGCCGGCTTCCCGGCGATCACCGCCGAAGATCTCGCCGCGGCGCGTGCCGTCGGACTGACCGGCGATTACGTACGCCAGCTCCGCTCCGCTGGAGTGCGCGGCGACCTCGACGATTTCGTCTCGCTCCGCGCCATGGGTGTCGATCCTTCCTTTGTTCAGCGCGCCCGCCGTGCCGGATACAATTCCATGTCGGCGGACGAACTCATCGAGCTGAAAGCATTGGGAACGGTCGGAAACCCGCGCGTGTCCGCGCCGCCGGGAGGCTGGGGCAAGAACCCCCCACCGCCGCGAACCGGCCGACCGGCTGCTTCGCCTCCCGATTGGAGCAGTTCCGACCCGGACGGCTGATGGCCTCCACCCTTAAGTAAGCGTCCCACCCTTCCTCAACCCGCATTTTCGAAACGCCTGGCCCGGGCGAACGGGCGAGCTTTGCCCAAGGAGAGTGACCATGAACCGCTATCTCGCTTTCTTGTTAGCCGTGATGTGCGCAACCGTGACGGTTTCGTCCGCCTGCGTTGCCGCCCCGTTCGAATGGGTGAGCTTCACCTTGCAGCCCGATCGTGAGGGCGGGCGAATCCAGGCCGATTTCCACGACGAGAGTCGCCGCCGCGGCGACAGCAATTGGTCGAGCGGATTTCTTCCTTCCGAACTCATCGGACTCGACCTTGCCGGGTTTCGCGGCGCCGGCGCCAAGCCGCTCCACTTCGCCATAGTCCGCGAAGCAGGCCGCCTGGACTGCGCCGGCAATGGCGGGGGCAGCCGGGCGTCGGGAAATTGCCGCTTCACCGCCGATCCGGCTTTCACCCAGGCGCTGGTCAGCCGGGGAATCGGGTCTCCCACGCGTGACCAGGCCTTCGCCCTGATGGCCGTCAATGCCCATCGCGAGGTGCTCGATGCGGTTGCGGCCGCCAACTATCCCAAGCCCTCGGTCGACGACCTGATTGCGCTTGCGGCCCTCGGCGTAAATGGCCGCTACATCGGCGACCTCGCCCACGCGGGCTATCGTCCCCCGGCGATTCACACGCTCATCGAGTTCAAAGCGCTTGGAGTGACGCCCGATTGGATCGCCGGCTTCGCGCGCGTCGGCTACGGCAATATCCCGGCGGACGAGCTGGTCCAGCTGCGCGCGCTCAACGTCACACCGGACTTCGTCAGCGGCTTCGATCGTGCCGGTTACGGCCGTCTCCCGGTCGATAGCCTGGTTCAGTTGAAGGCGCTGGGGATCACTCCCGAATTCGCGCGCTCTGCGCAGGCGTCGAGGAGAGATCGCTTGTCGGTCGACCAGCTGGTCCAGATGAAGCTGTTCGGCCGGCTCCATTGATCCGGCCTCCATCCGTCCGTCGACTGGTGGGCCGGGTCGCGGCTCCGGTCGATCCGTCTGTCGATTGATCGAAGACCGGTCGCTGCCCGCCGGATGCCATGCGTAGCGCACCAGCAAATAACAAGGGGAACATCGTGGTCCGCCGGATTTGGCTCTCCACTCTTGGAACTTCGGCAATCGCTTTGGCCGCGCCGGCCTTCGCTCAGACGGCGGCGCCCGCGCAACCATCGACCGCCGCCCCGGCGAGAAGCAGCCGCACCACCGTCTATGAAGCGGCTTATTTCGCGCAATTCGCGCCTCGGACGGCCTATGACATCGTCCAGCACGTTCCCGGTTTCCAGCTCGACCTCGGAAGTACGCAATCGGCTACCGGCAGCGTTGACGTGCGCGGGTTCGCCGGCACGGCGGGCAATGTGGTCTTCAACGGTTCACGCCCCCCCACCAAGGCCGAGACTCTGGATACCACTCTTCAACGGATCCCGGCGCAGCGGGTGATCCGGGTCGAGCTCGGGCCGGGCGACATTTACGGCTCCGACTATGCCGGCAAGAGCCAGGTGCTCAACATCGTCATGTCGGACGCGGGCGGCTTCGACGCCAACATCACCGCCAGCGCGACGCGCCGGTACACGGGCTTCATCCAGCCCAATGTATCCGGGAACGCGGTGTTGAAGCGCGGTCCGTCCACGTTCAACGTGTCGGCCGGAACGGGTTTCAACAAGCAGTTCGAGGAAGGCACGGACACTCTGGTCGATACCGCGACCGGCGACCTCGTCGAGTTCCGCCGCAAGCACAATTCCTACGCGAACAAGAATCCGTTCGTCGCCGGCTCCTACCTCTTGGACAACGGGACCAACAAGGCGCTCAGGATCAACGGGCGCTGGCAGCCGAACCGCTTCGACCTCCTCCAGACGAATCGAGTCACGCCCTCGGATGGGCCGGCTCACGATGACAATCTGATCCAGGACTACAGTGATCCTCTGATCGAGCTTGGGGGCGACGTGACGCGGCCGCTCGCCGGCGGCGCGATCAAGTTCGTCGGGCTGGCCACGCGTCGCAAGCGCGACGACGTGGATACCTACATCCAGCGCGACGGTCTGATCGACGAGAACGGCCAGACCAACGGCGGTTTCGAACAGTCGATCAAGGCAAAGCGCAACGAGACTCTCGGACGGCTGAGCTGGACCCGGTCGAACCTCGCGGGATTCTCGTTCGAGGCCGGCGCTGAAGCGTCCTACAACACGCTCGACGATCACGTCGACTTCGTCGCCATCGACGAGAACGGGGACCGAGTCCCGATCGAGCTGTCGATCGCCAACGCCACGGTCAAGGAGAAGCGCGGCGAGGTTTACTTCAGCGTCGGGAAGACCCTCTCTCCTGCCCTGCGAATGGACGGCGGCGTCAATTACGAATTCTCGAACCTGAAGGTCCGAGGCGATGCGGTTGCCGACCGAACCCTCAAATTCCTCAAGCCCAATCTCACCCTCGACTGGAAGATCGGCCGAGGCTGGCACTCCCAATTGTCTGTCAAACGCACCGTCGCGCAGCTCGATTTCTACGACTTCATCAGCGTCGGCGACCTGTCGACGAAGCGGATCAACGGCGGCAACGCGGAGCTGCAGCCCCAGCGGGCCTGGGAATTCCGGGCGACGATCGACCACGCCTTGTTCGGTGACGGATTGTTCAAGCTCGACCTCGGCCACGACCTGGTCAGCATGCTCCAGGATCGGATCCTCATTTGCGACGAAGTGGACCATCCCGGCGATCCCAATTTCTGCGCCGACGCTCCGGGCAATCTCGGGACGGGCAAGCGCTGGTTCGCCAGCCTCACTCTCGACGCCCCGCTCGGCATCCTGTGGAAGGGTTTGCGCGCCAAGCTGACCGGCACGGTCCAGCGCACCCGCGTCGAGGATCCAATCAGCGGCGAGCAACGCAACTGGAGTGGTTTCTTCCCCGAATGGCAGTGGGACTTGACCGTCCGCCGCGATTCAGGCGCCTTTTCCTACGGGTTCGAAGTCTTCGACAATCAGCACTTCACCTTCTTCCGTACCGACGAGTTCGACACCAGCTTCAACGGTGCGCCGGGCTGGAACGCGTTCGTCGAATACCGGCCGGGCTCGAAGACCTCGCTCACTCTCGACGTCAATCACGTCTTCGGGAAGCGAAACCGCCTGCTGTTCCGGCCTAACCGGGCCGACCCCTCGCTCATCTTCAATGAGCTCCGCGAACGCGATCAGCACATCAGTATCGGGCTGACCTTGAAGCAGGCCTTCGGCGGCGGTGCGGGCGGGACGAAGATCGCCAAGAAGTAAGCGCGGGGTGGCGCGTTTGGCACGCCACGGCTAAAGGCCCGGCAACTTCATTTACACCGGGGCATTCTTACGTGGGCGAGCCTGCCATCCTTCCGTTCGACTGGGCTGACCCTTTCGATCTCAATCACCAGCTTAATGACGAGGAGCGGCTCGTTCGCGACACCGCGGAAGGCTATGCGCAGGAAAAGCTGCTTCCGCGGGTGACCTCGGCCTATCTCGACGAGCGCTTCGATCGTGAGATCATGACCGAGATGGGCGAGCTTGGCCTCCTCGGAGCGACGATCCCGCACGAATATGGCGGCGCCGGCCTGGGTTACGTCAGCTACGGGCTCATCGCTCGCGCGGTGGAGCGGGTCGACAGCGGATATCGCTCCGCAATGTCCGTCCAGTCGAGCCTCGTGATGCACCCCATCAACGCTTACGGGACCGAGGAACAGCGCAAGAAGTACCTTCCGAAGCTCGCGACCGGCGAATGGGTCGGCTGCTTCGGCCTCACCGAGCCGGATGCCGGCTCCGATCCCGGAAGCATGCGCACCCGCGCCCAGAAGGTTCAGGGGGGGTACCTCATCTCCGGCACCAAGATGTGGATCACCAACTCGCCGATCGCTGACGTGTTCGTCGTCTGGGCGAAGTCGGACGCGCATGACGGCAAGATCCGCGGCTTCGTCCTCGAAAAGGGCGCCAAGGGCCTCTCCGCGCCGAAGATCAAGGAGAAGCTGTCGCTCCGCGCGTCGATCACCGGGGAAGTGGTGATGGACGGCGTGGAAGTCGGCGAGGATGCCCTCCTCCCCAACGTCGAAGGGCTCAAGGGCCCCTTCGGCTGCCTCAACCGCGCGCGATATGGGATCAGCTGGGGGTCGATGGGTGCGGCCGAGGCCTGCTATCACGCCGCCCGCCAGTACACGCTCGACCGCAAGCAGTTCGGGCGCCCCCTCGCCTCCAACCAGCTGGTCCAGCTGAAGCTCGCCAACATGGCGACGGAGATCACGCTCGGCCTTCAGGCCTCCCTTCGGGTCGGACGCCGTCTCGAACAGGGTGAGCTGATCCCGGAGACGATCAGCCTCATCAAGCGTAACAATTGCGGCAAGGCGCTCGAGATCGCGCGGATCGCCCGCGACATGCACGGCGGTAACGGGATCTCCGCCGAATTCCAGGTGATGCGCCACGCGGCGAACCTGGAAACCGTCAACACCTATGAGGGCACCCACGACGTCCATGCCTTGATCATGGGCCGGGCGATCACTGGGATTCCGGCTTTTTAATCCGTCATTGCGACCCCGGACCTGATCCGGGGGAAGCAATCCAGACTGGATTGCCGCCTTGCCTTCGCTCCTCGCAATGACGGCTTTGCGGTTGTTTTGATCCGTCCTATGCTCCGACCCGCGTAACAGGGGGCACCAACATGGGCATATTCGGCTGGGTCATCCTTGCAGTCATCGTTTTGCTGCTGCTCTACGCGGTCGGCCTCTACAACCGGCTCGTCCGTCTGCGTGCCCTGGTCAAGGAAGGCTTCAGCGGAATTACCGTCCAGCTTCGCCGCCGCGCCGACCTCATTCCCAACCTCGTCGAAGCGGTGAAGGGTTATGCCACCCACGAGCGTGAGGTGTTCGAGGAGGTGTCGAAAGCGCGCTCTGCATCCATGAACGCCGGGAGCGTCGAAGCGACGGCGCAGGCAGACGCCCGGTTGACGGGCATGCTCGGCCGGCTGTTCGCGATTGCCGAGGCTTATCCCGAGCTCAAGGCCAACACGAACTTCCTGCAGCTCCAGGACCAGCTCGCCAATATCGAGGGTGAGCTCCAGGGCGCGCGCCGTTATTACAATGCGACCGTGCGCGATCTGAACTCGTCGATCCAGAGCTTCCCCGCCGTGATGGTCGCCGGGCCTCTCGGATTCAGCGAAGAGCCTTTCTACCAGGACGACGATCCGGCCATTCAATCCGCACCCAAGGTCTCGTTCGGCCAACCGGCGGCCTGACGATGCTCGCGCTTCGGCGGGCGCTTCTCGCGCTCCTGCTGCTCGCCGCGCCTGCCGCGGCCCAGGCCGACGAGCGGATTCTTCACTTCTGGAGCGACGTCGCGGTCCAGAAGGATTCTTCGGTCCAGGTCACGGAGACGATCGACGTCCGCGCCGAGCACGACCGGATCAATCACGGCATCTTCCGCGACTTCCCGACGCGTTACCGGAACCGCCTGGGGGGCCAGGTGCATGTCGGATTCGCCTTCGAGGGGGCGACGCTCGACGGAGCGCCTGTCCAGGCATCGACCAGCCCGATGGCCAACGGCGTTCGGATCAAGCTCGGAGACCCGGAGAAATATGTCGAGCTCGGGGATCACCGCTACGTGATCCGCTACCGCGCGACGCGCGAGCTCGGCTTCTTCAAGGATTATGACGAAATCTATTGGAACGCGACCGGCAACGGCTGGGTCTTTCCGATCGATGCGGCCGAGGCCCGGATCCACCTTCCCGCGCCGGTAAAGCTGGGCCAGCGCGCGTCCTATACCGGTCCGCAGGGCGCGACGAGCTCAAATGCGGAGGTGGTCGAGGAGAAGCCCGGCGAAATCGCATGGCGGACAAGCGCGCCGCTCGGCCCTTATGAAGGCCTGACCGTCGCCGTGGCCTTTCCCAAGGGCGTCGTCGCGCCTCCGGGGCCGAGCAGCCGCCTCGGCGCGTGGTTCGCCGACAATGGCCCGCCATTGGCCGGCGCAGCCGGACTGCTCGGGCTTTTGGGCTATTTCTATTATGCCTGGCAGCGCGCCGGGCGCGACCCCCGCGCGGGCACGGTCGTGCCGATCTTCTCACCTCCCGACGACTTGACCCCTGCGGGCATGCGCTACGTGACCAAGATGAACGTCGACAATCGCACGTTCGCGGCTGCCTTGGTCGACATGGGCGTTCGCGGCCACATCCGACTGGTCGAGGAGGACAGCGGCTGGTTTTCGCGCGACAAGACGCGGATCGACCGGCTGGAGAGCCAGAACCCGCTTCCGACGGAGGAACAGAATGCGCTGAACGCTCTCGTCCCGGCCGGCGAATCGATCATGATGGTTCAGAAGAATTACGCCGAATTCGGAGCTGCGAAGAAAGGCTTGAGCGCGGTTTTGAAGGATCAATATGAAGGAAAAGCATTCAAGCGGAATTATGGCTGGGCAGCCTCGGGATTGCTTTTCTTCTTCGCTGCCCTGTGGGTGACTGCTGCGGCCATCACGGTGGCGGCCGATGCAGCGTCGATCTGGCAAATCGGGGTCACCCTGGGGGCGATCGCCGTCGCCGCCATGCTGTCGTTCGTCATCCACGGTTCGTCCGCAGTCGGCAAATGCCTGCTTTCGTCGATCGCTTTCGTTGCTTTTGTCGTCGCCAGCGCGGTCGGATTCCCCGTCTTATCCGAAGCTCTTAACAGCGGAGCCGGGCTGCCGCTTCTGATCCCGGCGCTCGCTTTGCCGTTGGTGATCACCTGCTTCTGGTGGATTTCCGCTCCGACGAAGGAGGGCCGCGCGGTCCTCGATCATATCGCCGGCTTCAAACAATATCTCTCCATCACCGAGCGGGAGCGCCTCGACCGGATGACGGCGCCCGAAGATACGGTCGAGGTATTCGAGAAGTACCTTCCCTATGCGATCGCGCTCGGCGTCGAGAATCGCTGGGCCGACCGTTTTCAGGGCGTGCTCGCCGCCGCCGCGGCTCAAGGCCAGCAGGGTTTCCTCTGGTATTCTGGGCATAGCGACCCGTGGAACAACCCGGGCCGTTTCGCCGACAGCATCGGCTCGAGCCTCACCAGCACGATCAGCGCGGCCTCGACCGCTCCTGGTTCGAGCAGCGGCTCAGGCGGCGGCGGGTCGTCGGGCGGCGGCGGCGGTGGAGGCGGCGGCGGAGGCTGGTAGCGCGCTCAGGCGGCGCGTAGCCAGTAGGTCTGTGGCTTGTCCCGGTAGGTTCCGTCCGGCTGCTGAACGAACCCGAGCTTCTTCGCGAGCTTTATGGACGGGTCGTTTCCAGGGGAGATCATTGCCCAGATCGGCTGCCTGCCGAAATTGCGCTCAAACCACTCGAGGATCGCTTCGCAGGCCTCCGTCGCATAGCCCTTGCCGTGCGCGGCCGGGGCGAGGATCCATCCCATCTCCGCCTCGCCGGCAATCGACGGCTCGCAATCGCGAAGGAAGTCGAAAAAGCCGAGATGGCCGATCGTCTCACCGGTAGCCCGGTCTTCGAGCGACCACATGCCGATCCCGGTCAGCGACCAAAGCGCGGCGCCCGCAAGCATTCGACGCCAGGTATCCTCACGGCCGCTTGGGCCTCCGACGTGCTGGCTCGCCTCAGGATCGCCAAAGAACGTCAGGAAATAATCCAGGTCCCGCAATTCGAAGTCGCGCAGCACCAAACGCTCCGTCTCAATACGCGGAGCGGCCGGAAAGCGAAGTTCGGGATCGTGGAACGGACGCAGGTGAACGAAACTGCTTATTTCTTGCCGAGCGTAAGTCCGCCGAAGCGCTTGTTGAAGCGCGCGACCTGGCCGCCGGTGTCGAGCAGTTTCTGGTTGCCGCCAGTCCACGCCGGGTGAACCGTGGGATCGATGTCGAGGTGGAGCGTGTCCCCCTCTTTGCCCCAGGTCGAACGGGTCTGGAACTTAGTTCCATCGGTCATTTCGACCGTGATCATGTGATAATCGGGATGGGTACCGGACTTCATGTTTGTTTTCCTCGGGTTAGCCGCTGGTTTCCGACCAGCTGCCGAAGGTTGAACGCGCGCCATTACAGGGCGGGCCCGGAAGTTGCAACCAAGTGCGCCTCAGGCCGGCCTGGATCGAAGCGCCGGGATTTTCCTCTCGAGCAGGGCAAACCCGCCGAACAGAATTGCCGCGTAGAACAGGTCTCCAGCCACCGTGTTCTGGAAGAACGGGATGGCGGCGACATAACAGGCCGCAAGTCCATCCATTGTTCGAGGATAGAAGCCGCTGGACAGCCAAACGCCGAAATTGGTGAGGAGGAAGAACAGCACTGAGCTCGAAATCGCGGCCGCTCCCACTCGGATCGGCGAAATGCGCCGCAACGCCAGCCATCCGATGACCACGATCAAAGCGACGCTGAAATAAACTGTGGCCATTCCGCTATAGAAGCCCAGCACGAGGTCGCTCAGGAACAAGGCGCCCAAAGGCGCGGCCAGCGCGACGACGCCCCGGCGCCCCAAATAGGCACCGCTGAACAGGGCCATGGCGCCGATCGGGGTGAAATTGGGCGGGTGCGGGGCGAGCCGGAGTGCGGCCGCGGCGAGGATCGCGGTGAGGAGCGTGAGGATACGGACGTTCATGGGCGGTACCCATAATGTCCCGCTTCCCAATTTGACAGCCCGCTGGTGCCCGCCCTAGCAGGCGCGAGCGACCAGGGTGCCGCCCACGGTTCTTCGGAACCGGCGGGGGCGGTTCAAAGGGAAGCCGGCGAAAATCCGGCGCTGTGCCCGCAACTGTGAGCCGAGCTCTCGGCGAAGTCAGGAACCTGCCTTGGTCCGTCGTCCGTTTCCCCGGCCGGGACCAGCCGCGGGGGCGTGGGCCGTGCTGCCGTCGAGGCGGCGATCCCTCTGTGACGACACGTTCGTCAACAGGAGGATACCAATGCCAGCACTTGCCATCGACACCGACCAAATCGTAATCACCGCGTCGCGCGCGCCCCAGCAGGACGCTCAATCGGCAGCGAGCGCGACGATTATCGACCAGCAGCGCATCGACCGGCTTGGCGAACCGCTGATCCCTTCCCTGCTCCGCCTTTCGCCTTCCATTGCCGTCGCGACATCAGGGCCTGCCGGGTCGCTTACGGAAGTCCGGATCCGCGGCGCCGAGGCGAATCACAGCCTGGTGTTCGTCGACGGGATCAAGATCAACGATCCCGCTTCAGGTGACGCGCCACGTTTCGAGATCCTCAACGCCGACCTCGCCTCGCGGATCGAGATCGTCCGAGGACCGCAATCCGCTCTCTGGGGATCGGAGGCGATTGGCGGTGTAATCGCGATTAACGGGACCGACGACGCTGCGGGCTATCGCGCAACGGCAGAGGGCGGATCGTTCGGCTTTCTTCGGGCCGGCGGTTCGGCTGCCGCGCGAACGGACAGGGTCGGGATTTCCGGCGCTTTCGGCTGGCAGCGCGCGACCGGCATCGACAGTTTCGACGGCCATGGCGACAAGGATGGGTACCGCAATCTGTCGGGACGCCTGCGGGCGACGTGGAAGCCCTCGAGCAACGTCGAAGTGGGCGCTTCCGGACTCGCTTTGACCGGACGAAGCGAATTCGACGGCTTCGACCCGCTGACCTTCGCCCACACCGATACCCTCGACAGCAGCCGCAACAGGCTTGCCGCTGGCCGAACCTGGGCAAGCGCCGGCGCCGAGGATTCGCCCTGGCGCGGGCAAATCTCCGCGTCTCTGCTCGGTTCGTCGAACAAGAATTACCTCGACGAGGTCCAGCAGAACCGAACGCGTGGGACGAGGCGGACGTTGAGCGCGCAGCTGGAGCGCCGCTTCTCGACCGGCCCGATCGCGCATACCTTGATCGCCGCCGCGGAGAATGAGCGCGAGACCTTCCACGCCCGCGATACGGTCTACGGCGGATTTTCGAACCAGGATCGAAGCCGGAACCACCGGGCGCTCACTTTCGAGTGGCGAGGAGAATCGAAGGTCCTGACCGGCGATGTCGCCGTGCGCCGCGACATGTTCAACCGGTTCAAGGATGCGACTTCGGTAAGGGCGAGCGCGCTCGTGAGCCTTCCACATGGCTTCTCCGTCGCCGGCTCGTATGCCGAGGGAATTGCCCAGCCCACCTTCTTCGACCTTTACGGCTTCTTCCCCAACAATTTTCTGGGAAATCCTGCTCTTAAGCCAGAGAGCTCACGTGGGGTCGAAATTTCGCTACGCTACCGCAGCGGCGCGGTCCAGGCCTCGCTCACCGGCTTCCGGCAGAAGCTCCACGACGAGATTGTCGACATATTCGATTTCGACACCTTCCTGTTCAGCACGGCCAACCGAACTGCGACGAGCAGGCGATCGGGCGTCGAGGCCGCCCTCGGCTGGCAACCGTCCGCGAAGCTGCGGCTAACGGCTAGCTATGCCTATCTCAATGCGACCCAGCCCGATGCCTCGGCCCTCACCGAAGTGCATGAGCTGCGAAGGCCGAAGCACAGCGGCTCGATCGCCGCCGACGGGGTCCTGGGTCGCCTGAGCTACGGAACGTCGCTCGCCTACGTCGGCCGGCATTTCGACCAACGTGACACATTCCCGTTCGATCGAGTCACCTTGGGATCATACTGGCTCGCGGATGCGCGCCTCGCTTATCAAGTCGGCAAGGGCGTTGATCTCTTCGCGCGCGGCTCGAACCTGCTTGGCCAGCGCTATCAGGACGTTTTCGGCTATCGAACGGAAGGGCGCGCGGTCTACGCCGGAATCAGCCTTCGGGCGGGTCCGCGATCATCGCCGTGAAATTCGCTTCGGCGGCGAGCTTCCCGTCGACGCTCGCGCGGCCGGCGAACTTGCAGACCGAGGCGCGCTTCTGGGTGAACTCGACCTCTAGCTTCAGAAGCACGCCCGGTTCGACAGGCTGGCGGAATTTCGCGCCTTCGATGGCCATGAAATAGACCAGCTTGCCCGAACCGGCGAGGCCGAGCGCCTCGACCGCGAGGACTCCCGCCGCCTGGGCGAGCGCCTCCACGATCAAGACTCCGGGCATGATTGGCCGAGCCGGGAAGTGACCTTGGAAGAACGGCTCATTGATCGTCACCGCCTTTAAGGCGACGATGCCCTTCTCCGGATCGAGACTTTCGACCCGGTCGACCAGGAGCATTGGATAGCGATGCGGCAGTGCCGCCATCACCCGCCTGATGTCGAGCGGTCCGATGGCGGCGCTGGCCGGCTGGTCACCCATTCGCGGCTTAGCGGCCCTGCGGAGCGGTCTGCTGCGGAAGGGGAGTCACGGCCACCGACGGAAGCTGCTGATTGAGTGACGTCAAAACGTCAGTCGTGACATCGATGGCATTGTCATTGGCCATCGTGGCGTTCTTCGACAGGACGATCGCCGCGCCGCGGGTGGCACGGACCTGCTCGACAATAGTGATGAGCTTGGCGCCAATCTGCTGCTGCACGTGCCTGGCCGTGGATTCGAGGTTTTGCTGTCCGGTCGCCAGCTCCTGCTGGGCCCCCTGCTCCTTGGTCTGGAACGCCTTGATCTTCGCCGTGAGGGCCGCATCGGGATCCTTGCCGTTCAGCGCATCGACGGCCGCCTGGATGGGCTTTCCCTCGGTCTGCAACTGGGTCTGCAGCTGCTGAGCGCGCGTGCGCAGGGCGGCCTGCTTGGACTGGAGCTGCGTGCTCGCGGACTTGCACGCCGTGCAGCTGGACAGGATCCGCTCGGAATCGACGATGAGGATGGCGGGTCGCGCCTGGGCGAACGCAGCCGTCGGCACCGCAACGGCGGAAAGCGCTACGGCAGTCGAAATCAGGATGTTTTTCATCAGAATTGGGTTCCTACGTTGAAGCTGAACAATTTGGTGTCATCGCCCTTCTCTTTCAGGAGAGCTTTGGCGAGATCGAGGCGAAGCGGGCCGAAGGGCGACGTCCAGTTGACGCCGATGCCAATCGACAGGCGCGGCTTGGGCGAATTGCCCAGGAAGAACTCCTTGAAGCCCGGCGAACGGACATAGTCATCGCCAGGCAGGGTGCCGGCGGAGCCTTCACCAGGGCAATGGGTCCCTGGAAGCTGGAGAAGCTGTCCGCCGGTGACGCCGGTGTTCGGCGTGCAGACGATGCCGATGTCGGTGAGCGCGGGTTGCTTCACGTTCCAGAGCGAGCCGACGTCGATGAAGGCCGATGGCCTGAGGCCGACGCTCTTAAGGCTGGAACTGAGCGGGAACTCCAATTCGAGGCGGCCCATGTAATAGGCTCGTCCGCCGAGCGCGTCGGTGATCCGCGCGTCGTCGAACAGAAGGTTGCCGTCGAGATCATAGGTCACGCGCTGGATGCGCGGCCCGATGCCGCGAATATCGAATCCACGAAGCTGCGGTCCGAAGAAGCGATCGGTAAGGCGAATGGGTTCGATTTTATTGCCCACGGCGTCATGCCGGGTTTGCAGCGGGTGGATATATCCGCCTTCGGCATGAGCGGAGAAGATCCATCCGCTGCCGAAGCCCTTGTATTTCGTGCCGTCGACGCGCGTGCGCAGGTATTTCACGTCGCCGCCGAGCCCGGCGAAGTCCTGAGAAACGATCAGCCGGTTGCCGCGCGTCGGGTGAATACCGTCGGTGTTGTCATAGACTGCAGAATATCCAAGCAGCGACGTTAGATGGGTTCCGATTTCGTCGCACAGGTAACGGCCGGCTTTGGCCGGATCGCACTCCAGATCGCCATCCCCGTTGAGATCGCTGTAGAACGTGGTCTTGTCGAGCGTGATCTTGTCGTTCGTCAGCGTGTAGCGCATGCCGAGGCTTGTGAATTCGGTGAGCGGGAAGCCCAATCGGAGCCCTCCGCCCGTGCTGACCTGGGAATAGGTCGTGTTCCTGTCGCCGGTCGATGTCAGATTAAAGCTGCGATAGTCGCGCCGGAACAGGTTTCCGCCGAGCAGGATCGGTTTGTCGAGGAAATAGGGTTCGACGAAACCGGCCTCGATCGACTTGGAGTAGCGCGAATAATTGACCGAGGCGTCGAGCGACTGGCCCTTGCCCATGAAATTGTTCTGCGAAACCGCAAGCTGGATTACGAATCGCTCTAGGCTGGAGTAGCCGCCCGAGAGGGCCAGCTGGCCGGTCGCTTTCTCTTCGACATTGGCACCAAGGACAACGCGATCCGGGGCGGAGCCCTCGGACTGCTTGATCTCGAACTTCTCCTGGAAGAAGCCAAGGCTCTGGATTCGGTCCTGGCTGCGCTTGACCTTGAGAGCGTTGAAGGCGTCGCCCTCATTGACCCGAAATTCGCGGCGGATCACCTTGTCCCGGGTCACCGTATTACCCGTGATGTCGATCCGCTCGACGTAGACCCTCGGCGTCTCGCCCACCTTGAAGGTGATGCTCATCGTATGTTTGTCCGCGTCGCGGTCGTAGGCCGGATTGATGTCGGCGAACGCGTACCCGAGATTGCCTGCTTCCTCGTTGAGCTTGGTGACAGTATCTTCAACCGCCTTGGCGTTGAACCAGCTGCCCGGCTTCATGCTGACGAGCGACTTGACCTTCTCGGCAGGGAAGTCGCGGAGCGCGCTGTCGGCATCGATTTCGCCGAATTTATACCGCGGGCCCTCTTCGATCACATAGGTGATCACGAAGTCCTTGCGGTCCGGCGTCAGCTCGGCCAGCGCCTGGACGACGCGGAAGTCGGCGTAGCCCTGCGTCAGGTAGAAGGCACGGAGCTTCTGCTGGTCGGCGGACAGGCGATCGGGATCGTAGGTGTCGTTCGACTTGAGGAATCCGAGAATCCCGCCGGCCTGGCGAGTGTACATCTCCTTGCGCAGGCGGTCGTCCTTGAACTCCTTGTTGCCGATGATGTTGATTCGCCGGACCTTCGCCAAGTCGCCTTCGTAGATTTCGAACACGACATCGACGCGGTTTTGGTCGAGCTGCACGATCTTCGGTTCGACACGGGCGGCGAAGCGGCCCTGGCGGCGATAAAGCTCAAGGATTCGCTCGACGTCCGCACGGGCCGAGGAGCGGGTGAAGATTTGCCGCGGAGCCAGTTTGATCTCCGGCAGGATCTTGTCGTCCTTGAGGCGCTTGTTACCCTCCAGGATGATGCGATTGATCACCGGGTTCTCGCGCACCGCGATGACGAGGTCGCCCGTGTCGGCGCCCGTGATGGTCACGTCGGCAAAAAGCTGGGTCGCGTAAAGGTCCTTCAGCGCCTGGTCGAGCGATTCGGCGGTATATGGCTGGCCCGGGGACAGATTGGCGTACGACCGGATCGTTTCCGGCTCGAGGCGCTGGTTGCCGCGCACTGCGATCGACCGGATCGTCCGAGGCACCGCGGCCGGTGTCGGCGCCGCCACCGGTTGCTGGGCGGGATCGGCTGGAGCCGTCTGGGCGGCGAGCGGCGCTGCCCATCCTCCGAGCATCGTTCCGACCAGAAGAACGGCGCCTGCACGCCGATTGAAACCCTTCATTCCTGAAATCACGCGACCCCGCCTTGCACTAAGAATTCGGCCGCCCCTCGGCCGTCACGCTCGTACTTAAGCCCCTGCCCCAAGCCTCCTAGCCAATCAAGCGTTCAAGCTGGTTCCAGAGGCCGAGGTCGTTGAAGGTCGCAAAGACCAGCAACGCGAGGATGAGCGCGAGGCCGCCGCGGAAGGCCCAATCGAGCGCCTGCGCGCTGACTGGACGGCGCCGGACCGCCTCGACGACATAGAAAAACAGGTGGCCTCCATCCAGCATTGGGACTGGCAACAGGTTGATGAATCCGAGATTAATTGAAAGTAGGGCCATCAGCTCGACAAAGGCCAATGGACCGAACTGCGCGTTGGCCCCCGCGAGCTTGGCAATCTTGATGGGCCCGCCGATCATTTTCGGCGAGATTGCGCCGCGGATGAGCTGAACCACGCCGTCGAACATCGCCCGAGTCAGGCGCCCTGTGGCCTCCACAGCCATCGGAACAGCCTTGACCACGCCTACGGGACGACCCGGCTCTATCGACGCGACGACGCCGAGCATGCCGCGCTCGCCATGCTGACCGGTGGGATCGACGAAATCGGTGGAGCCGAGCTTCACCTCGACATGAGAGCGTTTTCCAGCACGCTCATAGTCGATCGGAACGGTCTCGTTGGGCCTTAAGCCGACCACATTGAAAATATCCGCGAAAGTCGGCGTGGAGCGATCGGCGATTGAAACGATCCGGTCGCCGGCCTGGATTCCGGCGATCTGGGCCGGACTGCCCGCTTTCACGCTTGCCACTTCGTTTGACAGCGGTGACCCGAAGACGGCGAAAAAGACCGTGAAGATCGCAATGGCGAGGATGAAGTTCGCAACCGGCCCGGCCAAGACGATCAGGAAGCGCTGCCACACGGGCCGGAATTGAAAGGCCCGGTCGCGAAGTTCTTCGGGAATGTCCTGCTCGTCCGCCGGAACGCTCGCCGGTCCCATATCCCCGACGAACTTCACATAGCCCCCGAGCGGGAGCCACGCGACCTTCCATCGCGTGCCCTGCTTATCGGTCCAACCGAAGAGTTCGCGCCCGAAGCCGAACGAGAAGATCTCCGCGGGAACCTTGAACAGCCGCGCGACCAGATAATGGCCAAGCTCGTGGAAGAAGACGAGCGGCCCGAGCGCGCAGATGAACGCGAGCAGGATCATCCACAGCGGGGCGTGCGGAAGGGGCATGTCAGACGGCCTGCATCACGGAGTCGACGCGCTGCCGAGTAACGCGGTCGATCTCCAGAACCTCGGCGATGGAGCCCGGCGCGGCGAAGCTGCTCTCCTCCAATGCGCGCTCGACGAGACGCGGGATGTCGGTGAAGCCGATCGTACCGTCGAGGAAGCGGCCGACCGCAGCTTCGTTCGCGGCATTCAGCACCACCGGAGCCGAGCCGCCCGCCTCGAGCGCTTCGCGTGCGATCCTCAGCGCCGGGAAGCGCGCCAGATCGGGTTGCTCGAACTCGAGCCTGGCGATCGACGCGAGATCGAGCCGCTGGGCCGGGGTCGGCATGCGCTCCGGCCACGCAAGGGCGTAGGCGATTGGGATCCGCATGTCCGGACTGCCGAGCTGGGCGAGAACCGAGCCGTCGACGAATTCAACGAGCGAGTGAACGACGGATTGCGGGTGAATCACGATTTCGATCTGTTCGGACGGAACGCCGAACAGATGATGCGCCTCGATCAGCTCGAGACCCTTGTTCATCATCGTTGCCGAATCGACAGAGATTTTCGCGCCCATTGACCAGTTGGGATGAGCGACGGCTTGAGCCGGGGTCGCGTTGCGGATCGCCTGGGGAGAGGAGGTTCGGAACGGCCCGCCACTCGCAGTCAATATTATTCTTGAGACATCATCGTTGCGACTACAAGCAAGGCATTGAAAAATAGCATTATGCTCGCTGTCGATTGGTAGAAGTGTCGCACCATTCCGTTTGGCCGCGTCGGTCATCAGGGCACCGGCCGTGACCAGCGCCTCCTTGTTGGCCAGGCCCACCGTCCGGCCGGCTTCGACCGCGGCCATGACCGGCTTCAGTCCCGCGCAACCCACGATTGCTGCGATCACCACTTCCGCTTCGCTGGAAGCTGCCTCGATCAAGGCGTCTTCACCTCCGGCAGCACGGCAATTCGTGCCTGCCAACCGATCGTTGAGGTCCCCTAGATGGCTGTCGTCGGACACGACCGCGAGCTTGGCCCCGGTGCGACGTGCGATATCGGCAAGCGCTTGGGCGTTCGTAGCCGCGGTGACCGCAACGACTTCGAATCTCTCGGGATTACGCTCAATCAGGTCGAGCGTCGATTTGCCGACTGAACCCGTCGCACCAAGGATTGCAAGCTTGCGTCTCACGCGAGCCCCGATAGCTGGACTAAAGCGGTAAGGACAGCGACGGGCACCATGCCGTCAAGGCGATCGAGGAGTCCGCCATGGCCCGGAAGCCAATGGCCGGAGTCCTTCACGCCGACGCGTCGCTTGATCCAGCTTTCAAACAGGTCGCCGCCTTGTGCCGCCAGGGCGAAAAGAGGAGCGAGGATCAAGAGTGTGGTGCTGAGACCGGTATATTCGACCCAGGCTCCCCCCAACAGTCCCGCGGCGATTACGCCGCCGATGAGCCCTTCCACGGTTTTTCCCGGGCTGATCGAGGGCGCGAGCTTCCGCCGGCCGATCGCCCTTCCCAAGAAATAGGCGCCGATGTCGGTCGCCCAAGTGACGATGAACACCCACAGCAGCAGATCGACGCCCTGGACGTCGCGCTCTCGGATCCAGAGCAGCGAAATGGCCGGGAGCAAGGCATACACGAAGCCGGCAACGGTCCACCGCGGTCCCCACGACCGGGTCAGGGTCCACCATTCCCAGAACATCGCCGTCGCAACCGCCGCAACCAGCAGTGCGAAGAAGTCCCCGCCCTCGAAGGCCGCCGCAAGAGCGACGCCGATCATGACAAGCCCGGAGATGATTCGGACGAGGAGTTCGTTCAAGCTGCTACCCTCGGCCACCGAAGCGACGCTTACGGCCAGCGAAATGCTCGAGCGCCTGTTCGAATGCCTGCTCATCGAAATCGGGCCAGAGCGTGTCGACGAACAGGAGCTCGGCGTAGGCCGCCTGCCACAGCAGGAAATTCGACAGCCGCACTTCGCCCGAGGTACGGATCAACAGGTCGAGGTCGGGTAGGCCGTGCGTGTCGAGCTGGGCGGCGACGGCCTCTTCGTCGATCGTGCCGGGGTCGATCTCTGCCGCCGCACTTTTTTCCGCGAGGTTCCGCGCCGCAGCCGCAATTTCGGCCCTGGAACCGTAATTGAGTGCGACGACGAGCGTCAGGCGTGAATTCGCCTGCGTCTTCTCGACCGCCCGTTCGAGCCTTTCGGCCATTTCGGGACCGAATGCGGAATAATCGCCGATCAGCCTGAGCTTCACGCCTTCCTTCATCAATCGGTTCAGTTCGCGCTCGAGGTAGAAGCGCATCAATCCCGTGAGGTCGGAGATTTCATCGTCGCTTCGGCGCCAATTCTCCGAGGAGAAAGCGTAGAGCGTCAAAACCTCGACTCCGTGGTCCGCCGCCGCCTGGAGAGCTCGCTTGACGGCTTCTGCGCCCGCACGGTGGCCGGCGACGCGCGGCAGTCCGCGGCGCTCGGCCCACCGGCCGTTGCCGTCCATGATGATAGCGACGTGCCGCGGGACGGTTCCGGCCCGAGCTTGTCCCTTCACGCCCTCAGGCGCGGCGGCGGAGGTCACTTGCCGAGGATTTCCTTTTCCTTGGCGTGCGCGAGCTCGTCGATCTCCTTGATCGTATCGTCGGTCAGCTTCTGCACTTCGTGCTCGAGACGCTTTCGTTCGTCCTCGCTGATCTCGTGCTTGCGCTCGTCCTGCTTCAAATGGTCCATCCCGTCGCGGCGCACGTTGCGGACTGCGACCCGGGCCTTCTCGGCATATTGGCCGACGAGCTTCGCGAGTTCCTTGCGCCGCTCCTCGGTGAGTTCGGGGATCGGCAAACGGATCACCTGCCCGTCCACGATCGGATTGATGCCTAGACCTGCCGTGCGGATCGCCTTTTCCACCGGCTGCACGTTGGAGCGGTCCCAGACCTGGACCGACAAAAGCCGCGGTTCGGGGGTCGACACTGTGGCCAACTGGTTCAGCGGCATGTTCGTCCCATAGACTTCAACGTGGACGGGATCGAGCAAGGCGGTCGAAGCCCGGCCCGTCCGAAGGCCCCCGAGGTCATGCCGCAGGGCCTCGAGCGCGCCGTGCATTCGGCGGTTGAGGTCGGACGTGCTGATGCTCGTAGTCATCACTTACTCTCCGTTTTGGACGATCGTCGCCGTCCCCCGCCCCTCGATCACCTCCGCGAGGTTCCCGGTCTGGCGAATGTTGAACACGACGATGGGGATATTGTTGTCGCGGCAGAGCGCCACGGCAGCGGCATCCATGACCTTGAGGTCATCGCTGAGGACCTTGTTGAACGAGACGGTGTCATAGCGCTCGGCGCTCGACACCTTTTTCGGGTCCGCGGTGTAAATGCCGTCGACGCTGGTGCCTTTGAACAAGGCGTCGCAGCTCATTTCGGCGGCCCGGAGCGCCGCGGCGGTGTCGGTCGTGAAATAAGGATTCCCGGTGCCTGCGGCGAAGAGGACGATCCGGCCCTTTTCGAGGTGCCTGAGCGCTCGGCGGCGGATGTAAGGCTCGGACACGCTCGCCATCGGGATGGCCGAAAGCACGCGGGTGTCGATCCCGATCTTCTCCAGCGCCATCTGCAGCGCCAGCGCGTTCATCACGGTCGCCAGCATGCCCATGTAGTCGGCAGTCGCGCGGTCGAAGCCCTTGGCTGCGGCTGCCATTCCTCGAAAAATGTTGCCGCCACCGACGACCAGGCACAGTTCGTGCCCCTCGCCCTTCGCGGCGGCGATCTCGTCGGCGAGGCCGGCGACCGCGTCCGGATCGATTCCGAACTGGCCCGGGCCCATCAACGCCTCGCCCGAAAGCTTCAGCAGGATTCGGTTGAAGCGAGGCCGGCTCATGTGGTGGTTTTGTCCTCACGATTTAACAAGCGGCCACGCTTTATGGTGCAGCCGCCCGGTTGCCAACTCCAATCCGACCGGCACAAGAGACTGCGTGGAAAAGCTGATCGCCGAGACCGTCACGGATCCGCGCTGGTTTCCAATGCGCTTCGACGCGCAGCAGGACGAGTTCCGGTTCATCCCAGTCGGCGCGGACATGCACCGCGCCGTAACCTTCCTCGCCGATGTCAGGCCTTCTGACGTTCGTGTAGTGCCTCGCGCCGCCGTGAACGAGGTCAAGATGGTTCAGGCGCCACTACACATGATCGTTCACACTGGGCTGGGTGGTTCCACCCTCCTCGCCCGAGCGCTGGCCCAGCCGGGCATCGTGACGACGTTCAAGGAGCCTCCGGTCCTCACGGACATGGTGGCGTTCGGCCTTCATTCGTCAGAGGCCGAGACACGCGGGCTTATCGCCGACGTGGCGGCGCTGCTCAGCCGGCCTTTCGCGCTTGGTGAAAAGCTAGTCTGCAAGATGAGCAGTATCGGCAATGGCCTTGCCGCGGCGATCGCGGAAATTCGCGCCGACACGAAGATCTTGTGCCTTCGAACTCCGCTCGAGCTGATGCTCGCGTCTCTTGCGTCGAGAGGCGAGGAAGGGCGCATGGGCGGCCGCAGGCTCTATATCGGATTGCAAAACGCGAGGATGACGATCGGCGTGTTGGATGAAGCTCAGCTGGCACATCACAGCGACCTTCAGCTCGCCGCGCTCGCGTGGCTGTCAGTCCAGCGGATGATCGGAGATTTGGGCGAGCGCTTCGGCCCATCGCGGGTCCGATCTCTGACGAGCGAGACATTCCTGGCCCGGCCCAGCGAGAGCCTTCGGGCCATTGCCGAACATTTCGGGCTTTCACTCGACGTCGAGGCCCGGCTCGCGTCGGGCGTATTCAATCGTCACGCAAAGACGGGCGCTCCGTTCGATGCCAAGAGCCGAGCCAGGGGGCTCAGCCACACGCTGGCCGCGCATGCGGACGAGATCGGTGCGATCGTGCAGTGGACGAGGAAGACCGCGGAAAGCAGCGGTGTCGCCTTGGGCCTTCCTCACCCGTTTGTGGAACCGCCCGTTTAGGCGACGGGCTCAGGATTTTTTTTTAGGCCCGACGCCGCAGCGACTTCAGCGGCGAAGTCTTCCTGCTTGCGCTCGATGCCTTCGCCGAGCTGGAAGCGGACGAAGCTCTTGAGCGTGATGCCAGTACCCGCGTCCTTCGCGGCGGCCGCGACGACCTCGGCGACGGGGGTCTTGTTGTCGATCACGAACAGCTGCGACATCAGCGCATTGTCCTTGCGGAACTTGGCGAGGCCGCCTTCCACCATCTTCTCGATGATGTTCTGTGGTTTGCCGCTTTCCTTCGCCTTCTCCATCGCGATTCCGCGCTCGCGCTCGACGAGCTCGGCGGGAAGCTCCTCAGCCGACAAGGCCAGCGGATGCGCAGCCGCGACATGCATCGCGATCTGCTTTCCGAGCGCGGCGAGCGTCTCGGACGGCGCCGAGCTTTCGAGCGCAACCAGCACTCCGATCTTGCCCAGGCCGGGAGCCACCTGGTTGTGGACGTAGGACACGACGGCGCCCTCACCGACCTCGACCACCGCGGCGCGGCGCAGCGACTGGTTCTCGCCGATCTTCGCTATGTTCTCAGTGAGAGCTTCGGCAACCGTGCCGCCGCCCGGATAAGCGGTGGCACCGAGGGCCTCGACGTCGGTGCCGTGCTCGAGGGCCAGCTTGGCGACGTTGCGCACGAAATCCTGGAAAATCTCATTCTTTGCGACGAAGTCGGTTTCGGAATTCACCTCGACGACCGCCCCGCGATTGCCCTCGACGGCGACTCCGACGAGTCCTTCGGCGGCCGTGCGGCCGGCCTTCTTGGCAGCCGCTGAAAGGCCCTTGGCGCGCAGCCAATCGATCGCGGCTTCCATCTCGCCGTTGGTCTCGGCAAGCGCCTTCTTGCAGTCCATCATGCCGGCGCCGGTGCGCTCGCGCAGTTCCTTCACACTCGCGGCCGTGATCTCAGCCATTGTTTTGTCCTTCTCGTTCCCCGGCGAAGGCCGGGGTCCAGTCGTAAAAAGAGAAAATCTGGATCCCCGCCTTCGCCGGGATACAGGCAGATTAAGCTTCCAGCGCGGCTTCCGCCGGCGGCTCCGCCATTTCGCCGATGTCCTCGCCCTTGGAAACGGCCTCGCCGGTCCGGCCCTCGTTTACCGCTTGCGCGACGGCGTCGGTGTAGAGGCGGATCGCCCGGCTCGCGTCGTCATTTCCGGGGACCGGGAAGGCGATGCCCGACGGGTCGCTGTTCGAATCGAGGACCGCCACGACCGGGATCCCGAGCACGTTGGCTTCCTTGATCGCCAGCTCTTCCTTGTTCGTGTCGATCACGACCATCACATCGGGAAGACCGCCCATGTCGCGGATTCCGCCAAGGCTCTTCTCGAGCTTGTCGCGCTCGCGCGTAAGCTGGAGCACTTCCTTCTTGGTGAGGCCGGCTGTGTCGCCGCCGAGCTGCTCCTCAAGGCTCTTCAGCCGCTTGATCGAGTTGGAAATGGTCTTCCAGTTGGTCAGCATGCCGCCGAGCCAGCGGTGATTGACGAAATGCTGGCCCGAAGCCTGGGCGGCCTCGGCGATCGCGTCCTGCGCCTGGCGTTTGGTGCCGACGAACAGCACCTTGCCGCCGCGCGCCGTCGTCTGCTGGACGAAGTCGAGCGCGCGCGCGAACAGCGGCACGGTCTGCGACAGGTCGATGATGTGCACCCCGTTACGGTCGCCGAAGATGTACGGCTTCATCTTGGGGTTCCAGCGATGGGTTTGATGGCCGAAATGCGCTCCGGCCTCGAGCAATTGCTGCATGGTGACGACGGTCGTCGCCATTGTTCTTCTCCTTCCGGTTCGTCCTCTGGGAAGCGAAAGCGGGCGTGACCAAAGTCCCGACCGACCGGCGTATGTTGCTTCCCATGCGGGTTGAGGCGCGGCCCCTAGCTGAAGCGCGCCGCAGTTTCAAGCACTTGGGCGCGCATGATGGCGGGGACTTGACAAATGAGAACAAAGAGTGAACATTTCACGTCGTCAAAGGAGGCAGACCGTGATGAGCGCAGTACTGGGCACCCTTCCCTTCCTCGCCACTTTGTGGCTGCTCGTTGTGCTTGGTGCCAGGGTTCTTGAGGAAAGCGGCGCAAAGATCGCCGCTGCCCTCAAGGGCAAGCCGCTTCGCCGTCCTTTGGCCGAGGGCCGGTCGCTCCGGATCCGGATCCGGCGGCAACAGGCTCCTATGTACGCCGCCCCGCGGTGGCGCGCCGCCGCCTGACTCGCGCATAGCTCGCCAGGGCAAAGGGGATCATGGCCAGATAAACCGCGGCAGCCGCGAGCAACGTCGCCCAGGGCGCGACGACCAGGGCTGCTCCGAGGAGGGCGACACCCGCCAGCGCGAAAAGCCGCCAGTCGCGGCGGATTCGGATGCTCGACCAACTGTAGGTGGGAAGGCTCGAGATCATCAGGAGCGCAATGAGCACGGTCCAGGCCATCACCGGCTCCCAGCGACGGAACAGCTCATTGCCGGTTATCAGCCAGAGATAGATTGGAACGAAGGCCAGACCCGCTCCGGCGGGGGCAGGAACGCCGGTATTGAAACCCGCGGACTTGTGCGGCTGCTCGGCGGCGTCGAGCCGCGCGTTGAAGCGCGCCAGGCGAAGCGCGCAGCACACAGCAAGCGCGAGAGCGGCGATCCAACCGAAACGCGGAGCATTTTGCAGCGACCACAGGAAGAGGATGAGCGCGGGAGCGGTCCCGAAGGCGATATTGTCGGAGAGGGAGTCGAGCTCGGCCCCGAAGCGGCTTTGGGCTCGCAGAAGGCGCGCGATCCGGCCGTCGATCCCATCGAGCACTCCAGCAAGCACGATGGCTCCAAGCGCCTTTTCCCACTCTTCGCGCACGGCGAGGCTGACCCCGGTCAAGCCGAAGCAAAGCGCGAGCGTCGTCACCGCATTGGGAATCATCCCGCGGAATGGGATTCGCCGCGGTCCCTGGTCGACGGCATTATCGTCGTTCACTGGCTGGTGCCGGTAACGGGGATGTCGAGACCGACAATCCCGAGGATCGTCTCGCCCGCGATCGCGCGCTGGCCGAGAAGCACGCGAGGCGCGGCGCTCGAGGGAAGATAGACGTCCACTCGGCTGCCGAAGCGGATCAGCCCGACTCGCTGGCCCGATTGCACGGCATCGCCTTCCCGCACGAACGCCAGGATGCGTCGGGCGACGAGGCCCGCAATCTGCGTAAAGCCGATGCGAAGCCCGTCCGAGCCCTCGATCAGGAAGTGCTGCCGCTCATTGTCCTCGCTCGCCTTGTCGAGATCGGCGTTGATGAACTTGCCCGGCACGTAAGCAATCCTCTTGATCCGGCCGGAGATCGGCGAGCGGTTAATGTGGACGTCGAACACGCTCATGAAGATGGACACCCGCACATATTCGGCGTCCGTCAGCCCCTCCGGCCCTCGAAGCTCCGGCGGCGGCGGGACGTTGACGATCATCGTGACCAGCCCATCCGCAGGGGCAATGATGAACTTGTCGCCCTTCGGCGTGGTCCTCACCGGATCGCGGAAGAACGCCGCAACCCAGATCGTCACGCCGGCAAGCAGCCATCCCAGGAAATGGCTGATAAGAAGATAGACGGCCGCCGTGATCGCAGCGGCGATCACCACATATTTGCGGCCTTCCGGGTGGACTGAGGGGAAGCGCCACTTGACGGTCGTGGTCAGCGGGCTGTCCGGCTTTTCAAGGGCGGGCATCCGCGCTCCCTTAGAGGCGCCTAATCTCCGGCACAACGGCGCGGTTGCGTGCGTTGAACGCGCATCCTAAGGCCCCGCCAATTCCAAAATCGCAGGAAAGCGCATGCCCAAGATCAAGGTGAAGAACCCGGTCGTCGAGCTCGACGGCGACGAAATGACGCGGATCATCTGGCAATGGATTCGCGAGCGGCTGATCCAGCCCTATCTCGATGTCGACCTCATCTATTTCGACCTGTCGGTGGAAAATCGCGACGCCACCGAGGACCAGGTGACCGTCGACGCGGCCAATGCGATCAAACAGCATGGCGTCGGAGTGAAATGCGCCACGATCACGCCCGACGAGGCCCGAGTCCAGGAATTCAGCCTCAAGAAGATGTGGAAGTCGCCCAACGGCACGATCCGCAACATCCTGGGAGGAGTGATCTTCCGAGAGCCGATCGTCATTTCCAACGTCCCGCGGCTCATTCCCGGCTGGACCGACCCGATCGTCGTCGGCCGCCATGCGTTCGGCGACCAGTATAAGGCGACGGACTTTCGAGTGCCCGGTCCGGGCAAGCTCACCATGAAATGGACCGGCGAGAATGGCGAGGAGCTCGATTTCGAAGTGTTCGACTTCCCCGGCTCGGGTGTCGCCATGGGCATGTACAACCTCGACGCGGCCATCCGCGATTTCGCCCACGCCTGTTTCAACTACAGCCTCGATCGGGGCTGGCCGCTCTATCTCTCCACGAAGAATACGATCCTGAAAGCCTATGACGGCCGCTTCAAGGACATCTTCCAAGAGATTTACGACAACGAATACAAAGCGAAATTCGAGAAAGCTGGGATAGAATATCAGCATCGCCTGATCGACGACATGGTGGCCAGCGCGCTCAAGTGGAGCGGCAAGTTCGTCTGGGCCTGCAAGAATTACGACGGCGACGTTCAGTCGGACCAAGTCGCGCAGGGCTTCGGATCGCTGGGTCTGATGACGTCCGTGCTAATGACCCCTGACGGCAAAACCGTCGAGGCGGAAGCTGCTCACGGGACCGTGACTCGCCATTACCGCATGCATCAGCAGGGCAAGGCCACATCGACCAACCCGATCGCCTCGATCTTCGCCTGGACCCGCGGCCTTATCTATCGCGGCAAGTTCGACGAGACGCCCGAGGTCGTGCGCTTCGCGGAGACGCTCGAGCGCGTGTGCGTCGAGACGGTCGAGGCTGGGCAAATGACGAAGGACCTCGCGATCCTCGTCGGGCCGGAGCAGGCGTGGATGACGACTGAGCAGTTCTTCGAGGCGATTGTCCACAACCTCGAGGCGGCTATGGCTTCAGCGCAGCCTCAGGCGAGCGAACCCGCTCGCGCCTGACGCCGAGGCCGATCAACCGACCTGGAATGCGGCGCAGGATTGGGTAACGGTCGAGCAACCGAACCACCAGTGGCGCCCGGCGGATAGCGGACGACTGGAGAACGCGGCCGATCACCCGGTTCTGCGCGAATTTCTGCGCCCCTTGGATGATGCGCGTTGGGAATATCCGACGCGCCTGGACGCGCTGGAGCAATGGGTCGACGCTTTCACCGCGAGCGAGGGGCTCGGCCAGGATGTTCGCGGCGGCCACGGCATCCTGGACGGCGAGGTTGATTCCGATCCCGCCGATCGGGGACATCGCATGCGCCGCGTCGCCGATCGCAAGGAGCCCGGGCCGGTACCATCGGGTGAGCCGGTCCAGCTTGACGGTGAGCAAGTGCAGGTCGCTGATGTCATCAAGCTCCGCGAGATCCAGTTCCGCGGGCGCGGCGGCGGCCACCTCCTCGCGGATCGCCTCGATACCTCGAGCCTGATAGGCTTCGGCAGCACCCTTCGGAATGACGAAGGCGCACTGCCAATAATCCCCGCGGTCGATCATCACCAGGACTCGCCCCGGCGCAACATTCCCGCGCAAAGCTCCTTGCTCCGTTTCCGACTTGCCGATGCGGAACCAAAAGACGTCGATCGGCGCGCCCAAATCCTCGAGCGGAAGCATGGACCGGACGATCGACGCCCGGCCGTCCGCTGCGATCACGAGCCTTGCATGGAGCTCCCGGCCGTCCTGCAGCCGGACTCCGGTGACCCTGCCCTTGTCCTCGGTGAAGCCAACGACGGTCGCGTTCATCTCGAGCTGGAAACCGGCGTAGGCCTTGGCCTCCCCGCGAATGAAATCCAGGAAATCCCATTGCGGCATCATGGCAATGAACGGCGCCGGAGTCGGAAGGTGCGACAGCTCGCCGATCGTCCAGTCACGGCCGGCAAGCCGAAGCTGCGCGGTTTGAACCTCGTTGTGCGGCCGCTTGAGGAAGCGCCGGAGCATCCCGAGCTGATCGAGGATCTCCATCGTCGAGGGATGCACGGTGTCCCCCCGGAAGTCGCGGAAGAAGTCGGCGTGCTTCTCGAGCACCTGGAGGCGGCAGCCCGCGCGGGCGAACAGCAGTCCCGCCATCATTCCGGCGGGGCCTCCGCCAACGATGATCAGGTCGAGATCCGACGTCATGACGTCACCCCTACCGCCGTTCCCGCGAAAAGGGCAGAAGCGAAAGAATGGACGGCGAATTCGGGACATCGGGCTTCAGCGACGCCCTCGTCATTCTCGGCGCCGCAGGAATCGTCATCCCCGCCTTCGCTCGAATCCGGATCAGCCCGATCATCGGCTTCATCCTGATCGGGATGCTCGTCGGGCCGGCCGGCCTCGGAGCGCTCGCACACCAGCGCAGCTGGCTGCATTATGTCACCATCTCGAACCCGCACGGAATCGAGCCCTTCGCCGAGCTGGGAATCGTCCTGCTGCTCTTCTCGATCGGGCTCGAACTGTCGTTCCGGCGCCTGTGGGGGATGCGCCGCTGGGTCTTTGGAGCTGGAGCCGCGGAGCTCATCGCGTCGGCGGCCATCATCGCGGGCGGGCTCTACCTGACGGGAGAAGCGTCCTCCGGAGCCCTCGCGCTGGGGCTCGCGCTTGCTCTTTCCTCCACAGCCATCGTCATCCCGCTCGTCGGCACGCACGGCCCGGTCGGCCGCTCTGCGCTGGCCATGCTGCTGTTCGAGGATCTCGCGCTCGTCCCCATCGTATTCCTTCTCGGCGCGATGGCGCCCCAGGCGTCGGACAATGTCGGGTCGCTGCTGGGAACGCTCGCCATCGGCGGGATCACGACAACCGCGATGCTGCTCGTCGGCCGGCGCTTGCTCCCTCCCCTCTTCGCTCAGGCCGCACGGACCAAGAACCCCGAGCTGCTCTTGTCGGCTTGCCTGCTCGTGGTCATCGTCTCCAGCCTCGTCACGTCCGCAATCGGCTTTTCCGGAGTGCTCGGTGCGCTGATCGCCGGAATCGTCATCGCCGAGACCGAATATCGCGGCGAGGTCGAAGTTATCACGGCGCCGTTCCGGGGGCTCGGACTCGGGATTTTCCTCATCACCGTCGGGATGAGCGTCGATTTTCGCCAGGTGCTCGCCGAATGGCAGACCCTCCTCGCCGCACTCGTGGGCGTGCTGGTGGTCAAGGCCGTGGTGACGGCGCTCCTCCTGCGCCTTGGAGGTGCCCGCACGGGCGTCGCGGCCGAAACCGGAGTGCTGATGGCCTCACCGTCCGAAACGACCCTGATCGTGCTCGCCTCCGCCACGACCGCCCAGCTCATCAGCCCTGACAAGGCGGCGTTCTGGCAGATCGTGACGGCGATCGGGCTGACCGTCACTCCGCTGCTTGCGAAGCTCGGCCGCCTGTTCGGCAGCCGCGCCGCCGGACACGAGCTTGCGGACAAGATGGACGCCTCGCTCGAAGACGCCTTACCCGGCCAGGTCGTGATCCTCGGCTTCGGCCGCGTCGGGCGGATGGTCGCGGACATGCTCGAGGCACATGGGAAAGATTATCTGGCGATCGATGCCGACGCGGACGGCGTCTCAGCCGCGCGCAAGGAGGGATATGACGTCTTGTTCGGCGACGTCGCCCGGCCTGGACTGTTGGAGCGGTTGAGGGAGCGGCAGCCGAGCGCCCTTATCCTGACGATGGACAATCCCGTGTTGGTCAAACAGCTGGCGCGAAACCTGCGACGAGCCTTCCCCGACCTCCCGATTATCGCCCGCGCTCGCGACACTGCTCATGCCGCCGATCTCTACAAGGCCGGCGTAACCGACGCCGTGCCGGAAACCCTGGAGGCGTCGCTTCAACTGTCTGAGGCGGCTCTCGTCGACCTCGGGGTCCCGATGGGACCCGTGATCGCCTCGATCCACGAGAAGCGCGACGAGCTCCGCGCCGAGATCAAGACCGAAGCGGAGCTGGAAGAAGCGCCGCGGCTTGGGCGGCGGCGCGCTCGAGACGCCCGTCCGCCGGGCTGAAACCTTACCGCGCCGGCCACGACTCCTTCGCAAATTCATCGAGGCCGAGGATTTCGCGTTTCGAAAGGCTTACGACGACCTGTTCCTGCTCCACCACGGCGGAGGTCCAGGGGAGGCGGCGCAGCGTTTCGCCGACTCCACCGACTCCGCCTTGCGATAGCGCGATGTAAGCGAGCTGCCCGCTCCTGCTGCCCGCCATCGCATCCACGCAAGTGCCGATCTCTTCCCCGGCGCAGAACACAGGTCCTCGAGTGAGCAGCGAAACGGGAAATAAGGTCTCTTGCGCCGATTGGCCGCTGGCCTCCGCCGCGGCCCGGGCCCCCTGCTCGACACTCGCTTGCCTCCCAAGCCAGCGCCAGACGCCGAAAATGTTCAGCACCGTAAGCACCACGTTGGTCCAGGTTAAAGCCGGCTGGCCGCTGAGCAGTCCGACCGCAAGCCACGACAATGACCCGATCGTGAATATGGCGAAGCCGAAACCGGTGATCCTCGAGCCGAAATTCGATGCGGTCATAAACGCCGCGACGATCGTCGCCGCGGTGGCGGTCCAGGAGAAAATGTCGAGCATTGTCGGCAAATGCTCGTTACGGCCGATGGTTCAGATCTCGACCTGGCTCCCGAGCTCAACGACCCGGTTGGTCGGAAGCTTGAAGAATTCCATGGCGCTTTCCGAATTGCGAAGCATCCAGGCGAACAATTTCTCGCGCCAGATCGCCATTCCCGGCCGCTTGGCGGAGGCAATGAGGGTCTGCCGGGCAAGGAAGAAACTCGTGTCCATCATTTTGCACGCCGGTCCGCAGCCCTCGAGCTGCCCTAGTGCGGCCGAGACGTTGATCTCGTCCATGAAACCGTAGCGCAGGAGGACTCGGTAAAAGCCTTCGCTATAATCGTGCACGTCGAGCCGCTTTTCGGCAGCAACGTAAGGCACATCCTCGATCTTGACCGTGAGGAGGATGACGCGTTCGTGAAGTACCTTATTGTGCTTGAGGTTGTGCAACAGCGCATGCGGTACGCCGCTTGCGGAGCTCGTCATGAAAACCGCCGTTCCCGGCACCCGCGCAGCGCTCGGCGCCGCCGACTTGATGAAAATCTCCATCGGCAGGCTGGCTTCGTTCATCCGGTCGATCATCAGCTGCCGGCCCCTCGCCCAAGTCGTCAGAAGGGTGAAGGCAATCGCGCCGACCAAGAGCGGGAACCAGCCACCAGCCGGGATCTTTAGGAGGTTGGCGGACAGATAAGAACCGTCGACCGCGAAGAAGAGCACCAATAGCCCGGCGACGACGAAGCGGTTCCAGTTCCACATCTGCCGAAGCACCACGGCAATCAGCACCGTGTCGATCAGCATCGCGCCAGTGACGGCGATGCCGTAGGCCGCCGCCAGGTTCGACGAGCTGCGAAAGGTCACGACGAGCAGGATGACCATGACCATCAGCGCCCAATTGACCGTTGGGATATAGATCTGGCCCGCGGCCGCCTCGCTGGTGTGAGTGATTCTCAGACGCGGCACGAAACCGAGTTGGATGGCCTGCTGAGTGACCGAAAAGGCGCCTGAAATGACCGCTTGGCTGGCGATGATCGTCGCCGCCGTTGCAAGGAGAACGAGCGGCAAGCGCAGCGTATCGGGGGCGAGATAGAAAAACGGATCACGCACCTTCGCCAAGGCCTCGTGCGGCTCTGCGGAAAGGATCATCGCGCCCTGGCCCATGTAATTCAGAAGCAGGGCAGGCAGGACGAAATAGATCCAGGCGACGCGGATCGGCTTGCGCCCGAAATGGCCCATGTCCGCGTAGAGCGCTTCGGCCCCGGTGACGGCCAGCACGACAGAGCCCATCGCGACGAAGGCCCGCACAAAATCCGCCGTGAAGAAATGCAATGCGTTGAGCGGGTTGAGCATTGCCAGGACAACCGCCGGATGGCCGATGATGTGGGTAACGCCAAGTATTGCGAGCGTGATGAAATAGACGATCATGACGGGCCCGAACATCGATCCGACGCGGGCAGTCCCATGGGCCTGAATTGCAAATAGTCCGACGAGAATCCCGATCGCGATCGGGATCACGAAAGGCGCGAGGCCGGCATTCACGACCGTCAATCCCTCGACCGCCGAAAGCACCGAAATTGCCGGCGTGATCATCGAATCGCCATAGAAGAGCGCAGTCGCGAACACTCCGAGCATGACGATTCCGCTTGTCCATTTCTTCTTGCCGCCGAGCGTCCGGTTGATGAGCGCGAGCAGAGCGAGGCTACCGCCCTCCCCCTTGTTGTCGGCACGCATGATGATCGAGACGTATTTCAACGTCACGATGATCATCATCGACCAGAAGATCAGGCTGAGGACACCGAAAATGTGGAGCTGGTCAGGAA
>JBKPOO010000023.1:0-19481 GCA_046733175.1 Pseudomonadota bacterium | reverse complement strand
TACGCACGGAGGTCGAACGTCGGACGCACCACGAAGGCTCGAAGGGACCTTGGATCTGATATTGGCGAAGAGCTCCTTGCGAAGCGGCAGGCTTGGAAACCGGTCATGGAGCTACGGACGGCAACGATCCTGGCGCTTGTGATGGCCAAGCCTGCCGACTTCAACCAAGAGATGGCGCTTTCCTAACACGTTGACGCTTTTTGGTTCTGCATTGCTGTAGCCCCTCGTCCGACACGGAGCCTCGCTCGTCGCATATTCACCGATGCTCATCACCCGGCCCTCACAAATGCCGAGGCCCGCAATTGAGCAATGCGTGCCCAATCCGGTAGGACGGCCGGATGTACGGCTTTGTCGAGCGGTCGGCGTGCCCGGCCTGCAGAAGCGAAGAATCGCGGACCTTGTGGGACACGCCCTTCGACGACGAGCCCGTCGCGGGCTTTGTCCGTGACTATTACCGTGTCGATCCCGCGCTCTTCGACGGGCGCTATCGGGTCGATCAGTGCCTCGCCTGCGGTCTCGTCTTTCAGCGGTTCATCGGCGATTCCGATACCTTGGAAGCCATTTACTCCGACATGGTGGACACCCAGCGCCCGGAGAGCTTTCCGACTTACGTGGCGGACATGGCTGACCCTCGCGGGTCGCGGGACGGCCACGAACTGATGACGCTCTCCGCCTACCTTGGGAAACCTAGGTTGCGGGTCTTCGACTTCGGCACGGGCTGGGGGTTGTGGCCGACGATCGCGCATCGGTTGGGACATGACGCCTATGCTTCCGAGTTGGTCCGCGAACGGATCGATTTTGTCGCGTCTCAGGGCGTGACAATGCTTTCGCAGCCCGAAGGCGAGTTCGACGTGATCAATCTCGAACAGGTCCTCGAACACGTCCCCAACCCGCTCGACATCCTCGAAACTCTGGTGCCCCACCTTCGCGGTGTTCTGAAGATCGGCGTTCCCAATCTTCGAAGCTCCGACTTGCGGGCTCTGGCGAAAGGCCGCTTTCAAATGGCGGTCCACCCACTCGAACACATCAACAGCTTCGATCGCGCGTCGATGGAAAAGCTCGCTTCGCGCCTCGGGCTGCGGATCGTCAGACCGACTCTCGCCCAGAGTTACGCGTTCATTCGCGGCGGAATCCCTGCGACGCCGAAAAGGATCGTCAAGGAGTTTGTCCGCCCCCTCTGGTACAGGCCGAGCAACCTCAACGTGTGGATGGTGCGCTGACATGCCAGACGAACGCCGTCGCTAAGCTCGAAAGGCGGGAGCCAGATCAGTAATGACGCTTGAACAAAGCGGCTGCCGCCAACATAACGGACCTCTACCACACGGGCCGAGGAAAGACATCGGAACAGATATCAAGGTTCGGACCGAAACCTTCTAAGAAATGCTGATGGGGCCTTTGCGGAGCGACAGGCTCGGAAACCGCGGTGGGTACTACGGACGGTAACGATCCTGCAGTGGATGTTGGCCGAGCCTGCCGATAATTCACGTAATGTCCGCAATGGGTCGAAAGCAGACATAAGCGCAAATCTGAATGTTCTCGAATCGTTCCCGTCGCGCTAACCGCGGCGAATGATCAAACCGCCGCTGCCGTCCGACCTCAAGCATTGCGACAAGTGCGGGAAGGTATTCGGGCCGCATAAGGGCTGGTTCGGGCCTGAGTGCCAGTGCGGCCACGAGACGCGTCCTGGCGGTGCTTTGCGCGGCGCGCATGGGGCCGGCACAAATTCAAACAGATAAAGTCAGTCGTAGCTTTCCAACCCGCATCGAGTACGGAAATCCCGAATGAATACTTCGGCCGTTTTGGCTGCCCATTGGGCAACTCCAGCTGACATGCATCCAAATGGGAATGCCTTGTCAGGGTCGTCAATGAATGGACTCAGCGGCAGGCCTGCCGAAATGACGCGCTTAGAGAGAGCCTTGTGCGTCGTGCGCTCATCGAACCACTCGGCCTTAGGATGAGCGAGTCCATTGCGAAGTGCGCGCAGGAGATCGGCAGATCGAAAGGGATCGAGGCCCTTATCGAATTGTTCGGCTCCGATGTAAGCTAAAACGGCGCCCGCACGATCCCAGAACCTTGCTCTCTGAATAGCGATGAGAAGCGGCTCGGGAATCTTTAGATCGTCTTCCGTTTCGTCCAGCGCGGCCTCGATCGCCGAACTGCCCAAAAGAATCGCTGCGGATGCATACCAACGGCTCTTCTCCCAATGTTCTCCGAAATCAGCCCTTCATACGCACGCTCGTGCGCCTCCAGCTCGTCAGCAAAGTGCCGTACGGCTTGGATATGAGGTAACGAAAAACCCGCACGGATGCGCGCCGTGGCTGTCAGGGTCAGCGTCAGCGCGGCGCTTCCGCTAAGCACACCTTCCACAACCTTAGGACGTTCATCATTGGGCTCGTCGGCCAATTTGCACTCTGTCTCTAAGCGGAGTTTTTCGGAGAGGGCTTGGGCTTCGGCGATGGCCGCTCAGCCGGCTTCGGGCGCGGATACACTCCTGAATAAGCCGGGGGTTTGGTCGGTGGTTCGGTCTTATCGTCACGATCAGGCATTTTCCGTACCTTTTCCGTACGACGGCTGCCGAACATCAGCTAAGTCGTTGATTAGGCTGGTGGAGCTGAGGGGAATCGAACCCCTGACCTCTGCAGTGCGATTGCAGCGCTCTCCCATCTGAGCTACAGCCCCGCGCCACCGCCTTATGTTAAGCCAGGATCGCGATCCGGGCTCGAGCGAGCGGCTCCCCTACCCGCTTGTTTCCACCCTTGCAATCGCTTGTCCCCGAGAGGGCTCGGCTGGCCGATTTTCGGGCGCGCGGCGCTTTCCAAGAGGAACGCGCCAAAACCTCCATTCGTTTTTCCAACGGTTTCGGCCCGCCCTTCGGCTGGCCTGCTGACCCAAGGGAGAGAAACATGGCGTATGACCGTAACGATCCGCGCGATTATCCGCGCGAAGAGCGCTCGCGATGGCGCGATGAGCGATACGAGGGGCGCGACCGCGGCTATCACGGTGAAGACCGCGGCTTCTTCGAACGCGCGGGCGATGAGATTGCGTCCTGGTTCGGCGACGACGATGCCGAACGCCGCCGGCGTAGCGACCAGCGCATGGAAGGCCGCGACCGCGGCTGGGATCGCGACCGCGACCGGCGCCGCGACGAAGACCGCGGTCGTTTCTTCGGCCGTGAGCGCGATGAAGAGCGCGGACGCTTCTACGGCCGCGATCGCGATTGGGATCGCAGCTCCCGGGGCTACGGCGGCGAAGGCTTCGGCCGGCCGACCGGCGAATTCGACGCGCCGGGAAATGAGCGCGGATTCCGCCCGATGTTCGGCGGCTATTCGGTGAGCGAGGCGCAGGCTCCAAGCTATCGCGGCGGAAGCTATCGCAGCCGCGAATTCGGCGAGGGCTATGGCGTAAGCAGCTATTCGCGCCACGACCCGCATTATGAATCGTGGCGCAATCGGCAGCTCGATGAGCTGGATCGCGACTATGACGATTACCGGCGCGAGAATCAGTCGCGGTTCGAAAGCGACTTCGGAAGCTGGCGCGAGCGGCGGCTGCAGAAGCGCGGACTGCTCGGCCAGATCCGCGAGCATATGGAAGTGGTCGGCAACGACGACGAGCATGTCGGAACAGTCGACCGGACCGCCGGGGACCGGCTGATCCTTGCCAAGTCGGACCCCGAAGCGGGCGGCGTTCACCGTTCGCTGAGTTGTGCCGACATCGACCGGGTCGAGGGCGACAAGGTGATCCTCGATTGTTCGGCCAGCGACGCAAAACAGCGCTGGCGCGACGAAAGCCGGAGCCGGGCGCTGTTCGAGCGCGAGGACCAGGGCGAGATGGGCGACCGTGCTCTCAACCGCAGCTTCGAGGGCACCTACCGCTGACGCGGTAGCAAGCTGAGCCTCCGCCAAGGGAGGCTTCTTTGGCCCGGCGGCGCGCCCCCTCGCCGCCGGGCCTTTCTTCGCTTATGCGCGGGTGGCAGGAGGAGGATCCGACCATGGCCCGCGCCTGGCACCTGATGAGCCGCCCGCAAGGGCTTCCGACGCAAGAAAATTTCGCGCTCAAGGAGATCGACCTGCCGCCGATTGGCGACGGGCAGATGCGCGTCAGGAACCTCTGGCTTTCGGTCGATCCCTACATGCGCGGGCGAATGAACGACGTGAAAAGCTACGTTCCGCCATTCGAGGTCGGAGCGCCGATGGACGGCGGAGCGATCGGTGAGGTGATCGAGAGCAGGGCCGAGGGTTTCGCGGCGGGAGACCTGGTGTCGCATATGGCAGGCTGGCGCGACGAAGCCGTGATCGATGCGCGAACTGCCAACAAGCTGCCACAGCTCGGCGCATCGCCGGAACTCTTCCTCGGAGTCCTCGGCGTGACGGGGATGACAGCCTATTTCGGGCTGATCGACGCAGCCTCGGCCAAGCAGGGGGATATCGTCTTCGTCTCTGCCGCGGCGGGCGCGGTCGGCTCGGTCGTCGTCCAGATCGCCAAGACCAAGGGCATGACCGTCATCGGATCCGCCGGGGGCGAGGAGAAATGCGAGTTCGTGCGGTCGCTCGGCGCCGACGAAGTCATCGACTACAAAGCCGGACCGGTCCTGAAGGGCCTCGCCGCCGCAGCACCGGACGGCATCGACGTCTATTTCGACAATGTCGGCGGCGATCATCTCGACGCCGCCTTCGCCTTGGCCAGGCAGAACGCGCGCTTCGCGATCTGCGGCATGATCGAAGGCTATAACGATCCGACACCGGCGAGCTTCCGCTTCATCATGAGGGTCATCGCCATGCGCATCCGCATGAAAGGCTTCATCGTATTCGATTATTTCCCGCGGATGGCGGAATTCTACGCTGAGATGGGGCCGTGGCTCGCGAGCGGCACGGTGAAATCGCGCGAGACGGTCGTCGAGGGACTCCACAACACTGCCGAAGCGTTCCTCGGCCTGTTCGAAGGCGCCAATACGGGAAAGATGCTCGTCCGGCTCTAGAACTTACACGCGGCCGGGTTCGCCCCTTTGAATCCGCGCTGGAAAGCGGCCATGCGCTCGGCCGACGAGCCGTGGGTGAAGCTGTCGGGAACGACATAGCCCTGCGACTGCTTCTGGAGGGTGTCGTCGCCAACCGCCTCGGCCGCTCGGAGCGCTTCCTCGACATCGCCCGCTTCGATGATCGAGCCTTGGTTATCGTGCGCGGTCGCCGCCCAGACCCCCGCGTAACAATCGGCCTGGAGCTCGACCCGGACCTGGACGGCGTTGCCCTCGGATTCACTCGCTCGAGCCTGGAGATTGTGCGCTTGGTTCAGGATCCCCTGGAGGTCCTGGACATGATGCCCGACCTCATGCGCGATGACGTAAGCCGCTGCCGCGTCGCCGGGAGCTCCGAAGCGCTGCGACAGCTCGTTGAAGAAGCCCGGATCGATGTACACCTTGGTGTCGTTCGGGCAGTAGAAGGGACCGGCGGCCGCCTGTCCGAAGCCGCACGCCGTCTGTGTTCCGCCCGAATAAGCGACCATCGTCGTCGGTTCGTAGCGTGAGCCGCTCTTCGCGAAAATCTCCCCCCAGGTTTGCTCGGTGGAACCCAGTACTCGGATCAGGAATTCGCGCATGTTGGGATCGAGCGTCGACTGGCCCGAAGGCGCCGTTTGCTGCTGTCCGCCGCCCGGGAGGATTCCGCCGCCGCTGCTGAGGACGCCGAGCGAACTCAGCAGGAAATAGCCGATGACGAGGACGACCACGCCGCCGAGGCCGAAGCGGCTCATCACCAATGGCAGGAGGCAGCCGAGCGCGTTTCCGCCGCCCATTCCGCCAAAGCCGGAGCTTCCTTGTCCCGTCCGGTCCTCGAAATTACTGCTTTCGGGTTCGCCGCCGAGCCGCATGGTAGTGCCTCCTGTTGCGCAGCCGTAATGCGCGGGGCCCAGCAGCGGTTGCAATTCAAATCGCAGGCGTCATTGCGGCGCTCATGATTCTTGAAGGTAAAGTGGCGCTGGTCACCGGATCGACCTCGGGCATCGGGCTCGCGATCGCCAAGGCGCTGGCGGCCGAAGGCGCGAAGCTGATGATCAACGGCTTCGGCGATGCCGCGGACATCGAGCGCGAATGCGAGGAGCTAGGCGCGATCCATGACGGCGCCGATCTGTCCGACCCGGAGGCGATCGAGCGGATGATGAAGCGGTGCGCCGACGAACTTGGCGGGCCTGACATTCTCGTCAACAATGCCGGGATCCAGCACGTGTCACCCGTCGAAAATTTCCCGGTCGACAAATGGGACGCGATCATCGCGATCAACCTCAGCGCCGCCTTCCATACCACGCGGCTCGCGCTTGCCGGAATGAAGGCGAAGGGTTGGGGCCGCATCGTCAACACCGCCAGCGCTCATAGCCTCGTCGCGTCGCCCAACAAGTCGGCCTATGTCGCGGCCAAGCACGGGATCGCGGGCTTCACCAAGACGGTCGCGCTCGAAGCCGCCCGCGACGGGGTGACGGTCAACTGCATCTCCCCGGGCTACGTCTGGACCCCGCTGGTCGAAAACCAGATCCCCGACACGATGAGGGCGCGAAACCTGACCCGCGAGCAGGTGATGAACGACGTGCTTCTCGCAGCGCAGCCGACCAAGCGTTTCGTAACTCCGGAGGAAGTCGCGGCTTTGGCGCTGTTCCTCTGTCGCGACGAAGCGCAGTCGATCACGGGCGCCAATCTCAGCATGGACGGGGGCTGGACTGCCGCCTAGGCTTCACCCGATGCGTTTGCCTGTCCTGCTCGCTTTGTTCTTCGTTTCCGGATGCAACGTCGTCCACGCGTCGGCGGGCATGATCCCCGAATGGAACCGCGATTGGCGGCAGGTCGCGACCGAGGGCGATCGGAAGCGGCTTCGCGACTGGCGAAAATCCTTCGCCGACGCACTGGATGCGGCTCGCAAATCCGGTCACTCCGCGGAAATTGCGCGCGAGGGCGCCTTGCTGAACCCGGATAGCGCCTTGGGGGGCGGCCCAATTCCCAATGGAGTCTACGCCTGCCGGGTGATCAAGCTCGGCGCAAAATCGGCCGAAATGCTCGATTACGTCAGCTACCCGGCCTTCGCATGCCGGATCGAGCAAGAGCGCGATCTCCAGGGCTTTGCCAAGCTCACCGGATCGCAACGGCCGGTCGGCCTGATCTTCCCAGGCGATGCAATGCGCCAGATATTCCTCGGAACCCTGGTTCTCGGCGACGAGCGCGAAGCGATGCAATATGGCCAGGATGAAACTCGCGACATCGCGGGCTATGTCGAGAGGATCGGGGCAAACCGCTGGCGCATCGTGATGCCGAGTCCGGCGTTCGAATCGCAGACTGACGTGATGGAGCTCGTACCGGCTTCTGGGGGAGTGCGCTGATGAAGAGGTTTCTGCTACTTGCCGCGGCGATGACGCTCTCCAGCCCCGCGTCCGCCGCCGCGCTGTCCGACGCGATCCGCGCCGACATGCCGCAGCTCATGAATCTTTACCGCGACCTTCACGAACATCCCGAGCTCAGCATGCAGGAGGTTCGCACGCCGGCCCTGCTCGCCCCCGAAATGAAAAAGCTCGGTTTCCAGGTCACCGAGCATGTCGGGAAGACCGGCGTCGTCGCGGTGATGAAGAACGGCCCGGGGCCGGTCCTGCTGATCCGCGCCGACATGGATGCGCTCCCGGTCAAGGAACAGACCGGGCTTGCGTTCGCGTCGAAAGCGGTCGGCAAGCTCCCCGACGGCAGCGACACGCCGGTCATGCACGCCTGCGGTCACGACACGCACATCACGACCTGGCTCGCGACGGCAAAGCGCCTGTCGGCGATGAAGGACCAATGGTCGGGCACGCTCGTTATGATCCTTCAGCCCGGCGAAGAGCGGGTGATGGGCGCCAAGGCGATGCTCGACGACGGGCTGTTCACCCGCTTTCCCAAGCCCGATTACCTCCTCGCCTTCCACGACAGCGCGACCCTTCCGGCCGGCGTCATCGGGGTCGTTCCCGGTTATGTGCTCGCCAACGTCGACACGGTGAACATCGCTGTGAAGGGGTTGGGCGGCCACGGCGCCTATCCGCAGAACACGAAGGATCCGATCGTCCTCGCGTCGCGGATCGTGACCGCATTGCAGACCCTGGTCAGCCGCGAGAACAACCCGCTCGATCCGGCGGTGGTCACTGTCGGCAGCTTCCACGCCGGGACCAAGAGCAACATCATTCCCGACGAGGCGAAGCTTGCGCTGACGGTTCGAAGCTACAAACCCGAGACCCGCAAGCTGCTTCTCGACGGGATCGCGCGGATCGTTCGCGGCGAGGCCATCGCCGCCGGTATTCCCGAGGACCGGATGCCGACCGTCGAAATCGAGCAGCCTTCGGCCGATGCGACGTTCAACACGGAGATACTTTCCGACCGGCTGACCAAGCTGTTCACTGGGCACTTCGGAGGGGACCGAGTGACCCAGCCCGCACCGGTCATGGCGGCGGAGGACTTCAGCCGCTTCTGGCTGGCCGACAAGACCAAGCAGAGCGTGATCTTCTGGGTCGGCGGCGTTCCGCAGGATAAATGGGATGCGGTGAAGGGCGACACACTGAAGCTTCCGGCGCTCCACAGCCCCTTCTGGGCGCCTGACGCGGAAAAAGTTATTTCGACCGCGACCGAAGCGATGACGATCGCGGCGATCGATATTCTGAAGAAGGGCTGAAACGAGCCGATCGGTCGTCATTCCCGCGAAAGCGGGAATGATGAAAGATGGACGTCTGCCTTCCAATGATCCGAGACACTAAGACCCACGTTCACGACTTATTTGTAAAGTTTAGCGACACCCCAGCCCATGTCGGCTGATTTGACAGGTGCGCACCGGTGAACGGGCTGATCGCCTTTTGGAGCTATACGCTCGCGGCGTGCGCCTTCGCCTCGATCGTCGTGTGGCGCGCGCGCTCGCGTGGCGAGCGGCCGGAAAAGCTTTTGCTGGCGGCCTGCGCGGGCACTGCGATCTGGGCTTCAGTGGCCGCAATCTGGGGTCGTACCGACCCCATGACCATGACCTTCGGTACGGCGCGCAATCTCCTCTGGGTCATGCTTCTCTATGACATGTCGAGCGGGATCCGAAGCACCGCGCTCAATGGCCTTCGCCTTGTGTTCGCGGCCGTAGCGCTGTCGATCGGCCTGCACTTCGCACTCAGCGCCCTCGTGTTTGTCGCGGCGATGACGCCGGACCAATTCAATGACGTGCTCACGACCGGGAGCCTGCTTCGGGTCACCACTTCGGCCGGGGCGCTGGTGCTGGTCCACAATATTTACGGCCAGGCGGCCGCGGAAAGCCGGCTGAGGATCCGTGGACCGATGCTCGGCCTCACCTTGATGTGGGGCTACGATCTCAACCTCGCGACGCTTGCCTATCTGCAGGGATCCTATTCATCGAGCGTCGACCTCCTGTTCCAGCTTCGAGGCGCATTCATGGCGTTCATCGCGCCGTTGTTCGCGCTGACCGCGGGGCTCCAGAGCTCGCTCAAGGTCAAGCTTTCCCGAGCGGCGACTTTCCAGTCCCTCTCTTTGCTCGGCATCTGCATCTATCTCGCGACGATGGCCGGTTTGGCGACAGCCTTCCGCCGCACGCATTGGGATTGGGCGACCGCCAGCACGGCCGCGCTGCTCATCACGATAATCGCTTCGATTGTGGCCGTGGTCCTGTCGCCGTGGGCGCGCGGCTGGATGAAGGTCAAGCTGTCCAAGCATCTGTTCGAGCATCGCTACGACTATCGGACCGAATGGCTGCGGTTCACCGACACGCTCGGCCGTTCCGGAGAGGACGCAGCACCGCTTGCCGACCGGATCATCAAGGCGTTCGCCGATATTGCCGACGCGCCCGGCGGCTTGCTGCTTACCTCTGACGCCGGTGGAGCGATCGCAACCGCGGCATCGTTCAACTGGCTTGGAGGCAATTCGCCGGCGGGAGAGATCGAGCGCGATTCCCGCTTCTGGGCCGAAGTCGAGACGCGGGCCCGGATAATCGAGTTCGACGCGGTGCGCGGCGGCTACGGCCCGCCGGAGGATCGCTCGCTGCCCGTTCCCCAATGGATCCTGGACGAGTCCTCCGTCTGGGCCGGCATTCCGCTCATCCACCACGATCGCCTCGTCGGGATCGTGCTGCTGGCAGCACCCGAATACCGCCGGCCGCTCGACTGGGAAGACTTCGATTTGCTGCGCACTGCCGGCCGCCAGGCCGCGAGTTCGCTCGCGGAGGCCCATGGCCAGGAGGCGCTGTCGAACGCGCAAAGATTCGAGGAATTCAACCGGCGCTTCGCCTTCATCCTTCACGACGTGAAGAATCTGGTGAGCCAGCTTTCGCTGGTCGCGCGCAACGCCGAGCGGCACGCCGACAATGCCGAGTTCCGGTCTGACATGGTCGCGACGCTGAAGAGCTCAGTCGGCAAGATGAACGACCTGCTGACGCGGCTGTCACCGCGATCGTCGTCCCGGGTCCAACGCCTCGAGGCCCAGCCGCTTCGCCCGATCCTGACCGCCGCGATCGCGGCCAAGCGCGGCGAACACGACGTCAAGCTGATCGGCGACGCGAGCCTTTGGGCCGAATTCGACGGGCCGGCGCTGGAACAGGCGATGGGCCACCTCATCCAGAATGCGGTGGAAGCCTGTTCGCCGACGCTTCCAGTCAAGGTTCGCGTGTCGTCCCAGGGTCGAAGCGTCGCCATCGCGATTACCGACAAAGGCGTCGGAATGGATTCCGACTTCCTGCGCAATCGGCTGTTCCAACCGTTTTCCTCGTCCAAGCCCGGCGGCTTCGGGATCGGCGCATTCGAGGCGCGCTCGCTGATCGCCGCCATGGGCGGCCAGCTCGGAGTGGAGACCAGCCCGGGCAAAGGAACGACCTTCACCATCCTGCTTCCCGCCGTTGAGGCGGAAACCGAACCGGCCAGGAAACGCGCATGACTGATGATACCAACCTACCCGTGCTCCTCGTCGTCGAGGACGATGAAGGCCTGCAGCGCCAGCTGAAATGGGCCTATGACGGCTATCGGGTCGTCGCTGCCGGCGACCGCGCGCAGGCCATCGATGCATTGCGGCTTCACGAGCCCGCCGTGGTCACTCTCGATCTCGGCCTTCCGCCAGACCCGGACGGCGTCGAGGAAGGCTTCGCCACGCTCCAGGACATCCTCCGGCTGAAGCCCGACACCAAGGTCATCGTGGCGAGCGGGCACGGGGCGCGCGAAAGCGCTTTGAAAGCGATCTCGCTCGGCGCTTACGATTTCTACAAGAAGCCGGTCGACATCGACGACCTCGGTTTGATCGTTGCGCGAGCGTTCCACCTGCACGACATTGAACAGGAAAACCGCCGGCTCGAAGGCGACGGCGGAAGCGCGGTGCTCGGGACGATCATCAGCTGCGCGCCTGAGATGATGAAGGTCGCGAAGACGATCGAGCGGGTGGCAAGCGCCGATGTTTCCGTCATGCTGCTGGGCGCAAGCGGCACGGGCAAGGAATTGCTCGCCCGGGCGGTCCACGAAAAGAGCGGGCGCAAGGGCGATTTCATCGCGATCAATTGCGCCGCCATCCCCGAGAACCTGCTTGAAGCGGAGCTGTTCGGCTACGAGCGCGGCGCCTTCACCGGCGCGGTCAAATCGAACGTCGGAAAGGTCGAACTGGCCGAGGGCGGCACATTGTTCCTCGACGAGGTCGGGGACATCCCCCTTCCGCTACAGGTCAAGCTCCTTCGCTTCCTTCAGGAGCGGGTGATCGAGCGAATCGGCGGACGTCAGCCCATTGCCGTCGACACGCGCGTGGTCTGCGCAACGCACCAGGATCTGGAAGCGATGATCGCCAACGGGTCGTTTCGCGAGGATCTCTATTACCGCCTCGCCGAGATCGTCGTGAAGATTCCCTCGCTCGCCGAGAGGCCGGGGGATGCCGTCCTGCTCGCTCGCCATTTCGTCAATCGCTTCGGCCGCGAGCTCAACCCCAAGGTGCAGGGCCTGTCGAGCGAAGCGCTCGCAACGATCGACGCTTACGCCTGGCCGGGAAACGTCCGCGAACTCGAAAATCGCATCAAGCGCGCCGTGATCATGGCCGAAGGGCGCAGCATCGGCGCGGAGGATCTCGATCTTCCCAGCGCGGCTCCCGAGGAATCGGACCTCATCAATCTTCGCGCAGCCCGGGAAATCGCCGACCGGAGAGCGATTCGCCAGGCGATGAGCCGGACGGACAACAATATTTCCGGAGCGGCCAAGCTGCTCGGGATCAGCCGCCCGACGCTTTACGATTTGCTGAAGCAATATCGTCTGCAGGCGTAGCCGAACTTTCGACGAGCGGATTTGCGGGACGGAACTCCCGCGCTAAGGACTTGCGGAACCTCCGCAAATCCTTGGGACCATCATGGATCGTCGTTCATTCCTCGCCACCGGCGCCACCGTCGCGCTTCTTCCGCTCACCGAAGCCCCGGCCCTTGCCGTCGTAACCAAGGCCGGGAGCAACGATGCGAAGCTCAATCAGGCCTTCGAGGACATCTTCCAGGAGCGGGTCAAGGAGTCGCCGGAGCTGGCCAGCTCGCTCGGCCTCGACAAGGGACCGAACGCGGCGCTGAAGTCGAAGTTCGACACGGATCCCGTCCAGGCCCAGCGCAACAAGACTCTGGCGCGGAACCGTCGAGCGATCGCGAGGCTGAAGACCTTCAGTCCGGCAACGCTGTCGGACGCCGCCAAGCTCAATCGCGAAGTCGTGATCTATTCGCTCGAAACGGCGACCGCGGCACCGAGTCGCTGGAACATCGGCTCGGCGCAGGGACCGTACACGATCACCCAGCAGGACGGCGCTTACTTCGACTATCCCGACTTTCTCAACACGACGCATACGATCGAGAATTCAGCCGACGCCGAAGCCTATCTGTCGCGTCTCCAGCAGCTCGCCACGGTGCTCGACAACGACACCGCCGAGCAGCGCTTCCAGGCGGGCCGCGGGTTTCTCGCGCCGGCCTGGTCCATCGATCTTGCGCTTGGACAGCTGAGCAAGCTTCGCAACGTCGCTCCCGAACAAAGCACGATGGTCGATTCGATCGCCAAACGGACGGCGGCCAAGGGCATCGCCGGCGACTGGAACCGGCGCGCGACCGACATCGTCGCCAAGTCCGTCTACCCGGCGCTCGACCGGCAGATCGCGGCGATGGAAAAATTGAAGCCGACGACGAGGCCGGGCGATGGAGCGTGGCGCCTGACGGATGGGGCCGCGATTTACGCAGAGGCCTTGCACCAGGCGACGACAACCAATTTCGCGCCCGAGGAAGTGCATCAGATGGGCTTGTCGCAGGTGGCCGACATCTCGAGCCAGATCGACGCCATCCTGAAGAGTCAGGGTTATACTCAGGGCAGCGTCGGCGAGCGCATCGCCGCTCTCAACAAGGACCCGAAGCAGCTTTACGCCGATAGCGATGCCGGCCGGGCCGAACTTCTCGCCAGCCTCAATGCCGGGGTGAAGGACATGTACGGCCGCCTGCCCGCGGCCTTCGCAACCTTGCCCAACGCTCCGCTCGAGATCCGCCGCGTCCCGGTCGAAATCCAGGACGGCGCGTCGAACGGTTATTACCGCCGCGCCGCGCTCGATGGGTCGCGCCCCGCAATCTATTTCATCAACCTCAAGGACATGGGCGACTGGCCGAAGTTCACGCTTCCGACCTTGAGCTACCACGAGGGCGTTCCGGGCCATCACCTGCAGATCAGCATCGCGCAAGAATCGAAGGACATTCCGACGCTTCGCAAGCTCGGCTTCTTCTCGGCATATTCGGAAGGCTGGGCGCTCTACGCGGAGCAGCTCTCCGATGAGCTCGGAGTCTATAAGGACGACCCGCTCGGCCGGGCCGGCTTCCTCCAGTCTTTCCTGTTCCGTGCCGCGCGCCTGGTGGTGGACACCGGCCTCCATACCAAGCGCTGGACCCGCGAGCAGGCGACCGATTACATGGTCCGGACCACCGGCTTCGCCCGCCCGCGCTCGCAGCGCGAGGTCGAGCGCTATTGCGTCAGCATCGGCCAGGCCTGCAGTTACAAGGTCGGGCACATGGCGTGGGTTCGCGCGCGCGATGAATCGAAGCGCACGCTTGGCGACCGGTTCGACATCAAGCAGTTCCACGAGATCATCCGGGAAGGCGCGATGCCCTTGTCGATCCTGGAGCGGCGAATCCGCGAGCGCAACGCAGCGCTTTTGGGCGGAAGCTCGGCGCGGACCGAGCGGGGCTAGGCTCGGGCCAGCGCTTCCGCCATTTCCGCTACCTCGAGCCAGCGCAGTTCCGCCGCCTCGATCTCCGCGCGGTTGCGCGCGATTCGTTCGGTGAGCTCTGCGAAGCGATCGGGATCGCGCGTGTAGAGATCGGGATCGTGAAGCGCCGCTTCATCGGCAGCCACTTCGGCCTCGAGCCGCTCGATCTCGCTGGGCAGCCGGTCGTAATCGCGCTGGTCCTTGTAGCTTAGTTTCCTCCCCCGCCGGGGGAGGGGGACCGCCGAAGGGGGTGGTGGGGGTTCGGAGCCCTGCGCACCGCCCCCTCCAACATCGCGCTTCGCGCGACGGTCGCCCTCCCCGTTCCGGGGAGGAGATTTCTCGCGATACCGCTTCCTGATCCAATCCTCGTAGCCGCCCGCGATCACGTCGACCTTGCCCGAACCGTCGAGGCCGAGTGTCACCGTCACCGTGCGGTCGAGAAAATCGCGGTCGTGGCTGACGATCAGCACCGTGCCGTCATAATCCGCAATCACTTCCTGAAGGAGGTCGAGCGTCTCGAGATCGAGGTCGTTGGTGGGTTCGTCGAGGACCAACAGGTTCGCCTCCCGCGCGAACTCGCGGGCCAGCAAGAGTCGCGACCGCTCACCGCCCGACAGCGACCCAATCGGCGCATCGGCCAGCGCGGGGTCGAACAGGAACTCCTTCAAATAGCCCTTGATGTGCTTCTTCGACCCGCGAACCTCGATCCAGTCGCCGCCATGGGCGAGCACATCCCGGACGCGCTTTTGCGGCTCCATCAGCCTTCGCTGCTGGTCGATGACGATACCGGACAGCGTCTTCGCAATCGTCACCGTGCCGCTGTCGGGCCCGAGCTCGCCGGTCAGCATCTTGAGCAAGGTCGTCTTCCCGGCTCCGTTCGGGCCGACGATGCCGATCCGATCGCCGCGCTGCACACGCAATGAGAAGTCCCTGATGATTGCACGATCGCCGTAGCTCTTGCTGACCCGGTCGGCGTCGATCACCGTCTTCGAGCGGACGTCGTCCTTGGCAAGCGCAAGTCTCGCAGTTCCAGCGCTTCCAAGCATCGCCGCACGCTGCGCCCGCATTTCATGCAGCTTCGCGAGCCGCCCCTGGTTGCGCCGACGCCGAGCGGTGACTCCTCGCTGCAGCCAGTGGAGCTCGAGCTTGAGCTTCGCGTCGAGCTTCTCCGCAGCGCGCGCCTCTTCCTCGTAGATGCGCTCCGTCCAGGCTTCGAAGCCGCCGAAACCGATTTCCGCGCGCTTCAGCTGGCCGCGGTCGAGCCAAAGGCAATTTGTGGTGAGACGCGCCAGGAACGTCCGGTCGTGGCTGATGACGATGAAGGCGCCCTTGAACCGCTTGAGCCAGTCTTCCAGCCATTCGATTGCCGAGAGATCGAGGTGATTGGTCGGCTCGTCGAGCAGGAGTACGTCGGGTTTTTGCGCGAGCGCGCGCGTGATCGCAGCGCGGCGACGCTCGCCGCCGCTGGCCGTCGCAATGGGGCGCGACAGGTCAATCCCGAGCTGGTGGGCAATCGCGTCCGCCTCGTGGGGTTGCGGCGCATCGGGCCCATGAACCGCCCAGTCGTTCAGCGTTTCGAATCCGCCCATGTCCGGGTCCTGCTCGAGGAGGACGACATGGCTTCCCGCAACGATGGTCCGCTTTCCCTCGTCGGGGTCGATGATGTTGGCGAGACATTTCAACAAAGTGGTTTTCCCCGCGCCGTTGCGTCCAATGAAGGCGAGCCGGTCGCGATCCCCGATGTAAAGATCGAGGTTGCGGAACAGCCAGCCTTCGCCCTGGATCAGTCCAAGGCCTTCGTAAGAGAGGATCGGCGCCGCCATTCGCCCGCTGTAGGGGCTCGCCGACCGCTGGCGCAATCACGCCACGCTGCTAATGGAACTGCGAAGTTTGAGGGGATCGGAAATGCCAGTCGTCGGGATGGGGGGATACTTCTTCCGCGCCAAGGAACCCTCGGCGCTTAAGGCCTGGTATCGCGAGCACCTCGGAGTGGGCGGCGGTTGCGGAACGGACGAAAACGGCCAGTCGAACGAATGGGTGTGGTTCCACCAGGGGGGCCCGATGGTGTTCGAACCGTTCAAGCAGGACAGCGACTATTTCCCGCTTGATAGAACCGCGATGGTCAACTTGCGCGTCCGCGACCTCGACGGTCTTCTCGCCAACCTTCGCGGCGCCGGGATCGACGTCATCACCAACGAAGAATGGGATTCGATGGGCATTGGACGGTTCGCCCGCATCCATGACCCCGAAGGAAATCCGGTCGAACTGTGGGAACCGAACAGCTGAAGGTCGTAAGCCTGGCCTTGCGGATCGTTTCGCGGCAATATCAAAGGCTGAACGGGGGCGTTCGGGTACATTCATAGCGCATTCAATGGTGTGTGTTAGAACGCGCCTCGGAAAAGAGTTGCGTATATGACCTTGTTTCGGACCCTCCTTGCGGCGTGTCTCGCTGCTACGCTCGTCGGCGCTCCCGCGCTGGCCGATCCGCCGCGCGAAGCCGACAAGGCTTTCCGTGACACGCAACAGGGCCGCGCTCTGCCACTTCCCCAGATCGAGCGCAGGGTCATGCCGTTCATGGGTGGCGCCGACTATCTCGGCCCCGAGCTTAGCGGCAGCACGTATCGCCTCAAGTTCATGGAGAACGGGCGAGTCATCTGGGTCGACGTCGACGCCCAGACCGGCCGAATCGTCCGCCGTTCGCGCCCCTAAGAGCGCGCGATTGACATTTGAATCGCATTTCCCACTTCGTTCCGCCTAAGCAACCCTTCGCCGCAACGCGGGTTGACTGCGAAGATGAACAGGTTCGGGGAACCCTAATGCGCGTTCTGATCGTCGAAGACGAACCCAATCTCGGGCGCCAGCTGCGCTCCACGCTTGAAGGGGCGGGTTATGCTGTCGATCTCGCAACTGACGGCGAGGACGGTCATTATCTCGGCTCGACGGAAAGCTATGACGCCGTGATTCTCGATCTCGGCCTTCCGGAGATTGACGGCCTCACCGTCCTCGACCGCTGGCGCAAGGAAGCGCGCAAGATGCCGGTTCTCGTGCTTACGGCACGCGATAGCTGGTCGGACAAGGTTGCGGGGCTCGACGCTGGCGCCGACGACTATCTGGCAAAGCCCTTCCAGACCGAGGAACTGATCGCGCGGCTGCGCGCCCTCATCCGCCGCTCGTCTGGCAATGCCTCGAGCGAGCTCATCGCCGGCGACATCCGCCTCGACACGAGGTCGGGAAAAGTCACCAAGGCGGGCGAACCGGTGAAGCTGACTGCGCAGGAATATAAACTGCTGTCCTATTTGATGCACCACAAGGGCAAGGTCGTCAGCCGCACGGAGCTCATCGAGCATATCTATGACCAGGACTTCGACCGCGATTCCAACACGATCGAAGTGTTCGTAACGCGCATCCGCAAGAAGCTCGGCGCCGACGTCATCACCACGATCCGCGGGCTCGGCTATAGCCTCGAAGAGCCGGCGGAGGTTCGCGTCACTTGAACGATCAGGCCGCCAAGGCGGCGGCCGAGGCTGGACCAGCCGCTCCGCGGTCGCGCCGCCATCGCACGGGCTCGCTCAGCCGCCGGATGATCGGAGTTGCGGCGCTGTGGATCATCGCCCTTCTCCTGCTTGGGGGCTTTGGGCTGGATCGCGTGCTCAGGCGCTCGATCGTCGCCAATTTCGACGAGCAACTCGTCCGAGTGCTCAATTCGATGATCGGAGCGTCGGAAATCGGGCCCACGGGCGAAGTCCGCTTCACCCGGCCCCCGGCCGACCAGCGCTTTATCGAGCCTTATTCCGGGCTCTATTTCCAGATCAGCGGAAACGGCGCCGACACCTTCCCTTCACGTTCGCTGTGGGATCGACGGCTGGAAGTTTCGAACGACCATAACGACGTCAAGCCGCACCTCTACGACAGCAACGAATTCTCCGCCGTCGGACATTCGGAACCGATTCGGGTCGCCGAACGGGACGCGATCCTGCCTGGTTCGCCGGTTCGCTGGCGTTTCCAGGTTGCCCAGTCGCGGGAGACGATCGACGATCAGATCCGCCAGCTTCGGATAAGCCTGTTCTGGAGCTTTTTCGCGCTTGGAATCGGCTTGATCCTGCTCGCCGCGCTGCAGACCTTTTACGGCCTTTGGCCCCTTCGCCGCGTGCGTCAGGAGGTGGCGTCGATCCGATCGGGCACCAGGACCCGTATCGGCGAAGACTTCCCCACCGAAATCCGGCCGATGACCGAGGAGATCAACGAGCTTCTCGCGCACAGTGAAGCCCAGGCCGAAGAGGCGCGCCGTCACGCAGGCAATCTGGCGCACGCCCTGAAAACTCCGCTGACTGTGATTACGAACGCAGCGACGGCGGACTCCCCGGACCTCGACGATACGGTGATCCGCGAAGCGTCGGTGATGCGCCGTCAGATCGATCATCACCTCGCTCGTGCGCGGGCGATCGGGCGGCGCGCCACGGCGCAAGCGCGAGCCCGCGTATGGAACAGCCTCGAAGCGGTCCAGCGCGCCATGGATCGTCTGTACGAAGACGTGACCGTGGACATCGCCGGCAATCACGATGCGGAAGTGCGCGTCGAACGACAGGACCTCGACGAGATGGTCGGCAACCTCGTGGAAAATGCAGCGAAATATGGCGGAGGGCGGGTGTTCGTCACGGTCGAGCCGAAAGGCTCCATGGTCGATATCATCGTCGAGGACGACGGGCCTGGGATTCCCGAGGCGGATATCGGCTCGCTCTTCATTCGCGGCGCACGTCTCGACACGACAGGCAAGCCCGGAACCGGCCTCGGCCTGGCCATCGTCCGCGATGTTGCCGAAATTTACGGTGGATCGATCCATCTCGAAGAGAGCGAGGATCTGGGTGGGTTGCTCGCTCGGCTGACGTTGCCCGCGGGCTGATCCCCGGCCCGAATCCGCCGTTCGTCGAAAAGTCTTGTCGAATCAGCCACTTTTGCGGCATTGGGCCACGATTCTTCGGAGGGTAAAATTCCATGAAATTGAAGATGTTGGCGCTCGCCACCGCGAGCCTGGTGGCGATTGCGACCCCGGCGACGGCGGCAAAGCCCGTGTATGGCGACTGGGGCTACGACCCGGCGGCGATGGACCGTTCGGCCAAGCCCGGCGACGATTTCTGGGCGTACGTCAACGGCAGCTGGGACAAAAACACCAAGATCAAGCCCGACCTGACGTCCGCAGGCCCGTTCATAACGCTGTACGAAAAATCCGAGGCGGATGTTCGCGACATCGTCGAAAATCTCG
>JBKPOO010000022.1:0-9400 GCA_046733175.1 Pseudomonadota bacterium | reverse complement strand
GGTAAAGGCGGTGCGGGGCCTCATTCGTGCACTGACGGGGCCGCCGCGACGGCGCGGCTGAATCTCTTTTCGGTTGCGGCGCCGAAAGCTTAAGTGCATCAATAATCGGTTGGAATCGGGGAACACAGAAAATGGTGCTTTTTCTCTTGGCACTGCTCCAGGCGGCGCCCGCAGCCGCGACCGGGAACCAGACGGCCCCGCCGCCGGCCACCATCGTCGTCGAGGGCAAGAAGAAGAGGAAGATCTGCAGGACCTATGACGCGCCAACGGGCAGCCACATAGGCGAGCAGCAAATCTGCAAGACGCAGACGGAATGGGACATTCAAGAAGCGGCGGCGGACCGCAGCCTGTCCCGCGAAAATCAGCGAACGAATGCACTCAATTCACAACTGCTGAACGAACAAAATGCCTTTGCGGGCAAGAAGCCCCATTGATCCCTCATTAGGGCGCCGGGCCCGAATGCTTGTCACCCGCAACTAGGGCGGGCGGGCGCTGCGGAAGGGGCGAATAACTAAACACCGACCAGGCACGAGCTTGATTAATCGTAGCCGCTCGTCTAGGCGCGCCGCTCGCAATTGATCCCGCATGCCCGGTGAAGCGGTGATCGCGTCGGACGAAGTTCCGGCGGTGCGGTCCGGGCGCCTGTGGATAGCGAATTGGAGAACGACACGTGACGAAGCGCACCAGCGCCAAATACAAGCTCGACCGCCGGATGGGCGAGAATGTCTTCGGACGCCCCAAGAGCCCGGTCAACCGCCGCGAATATGGCCCCGGTCAGCACGGCCAGCGCCGCAAGGGCAAGCTCAGCGACTATGGGGTTCAGCTGCGCGCCAAGCAGAAGCTGAAGGGCTATTACGGCGACATCACCGAGAAGCAGTTCAAGCGGAATTATTCCGACGCGATCAGCATGAAAGGCGACGCCTCGCAGAACCTGATCGGGTTGCTCGAGCGCCGGCTCGACATGGTCGTCTATCGCGCCAAGTTCGCTCCGACGATCTGGGCCGCGCGCCAGCTCGTCAGCCACGGCCACGTTCGAGTGAATGGCGTGAAGTGCAACATCGCCAGCCGCCGCGTCGATGTGGGCGACGTTGTCGAGCTGGGTCCCAAGGCGCAGGAAATGGCGCTCGTGATCGAGGCCCAGAGCCTCGCTGAGCGCGACATTCCCGATTACGTCGTTCCCGACGGGACGTCGAAGATCACTTATTCGCGAGTGCCGAAGCTTGACGAGGTTCCCTATCCGGTCCGCATGGAGCCGAATCTCGTGATCGAATTCTATTCGCGCTGATCGGTTGAACAATCGAACTCTGGGGCGGCCCGCCGTGGCCGCCCTTTTCGTATCAGTGGCCGATGGTTCGATCGAGAAGTTCGCCGATCTTGGTCAGCATTTGCATTCGGGCGGCGCTTTCCTCGAGTTGGTGATCGAGGCCCTTGAAGCGAAGGAAATCGACTGGCGTTCCATTGGCCTTGAGTGCCGCGGCCATCTTATCCGACTCTTCCACCCTTACGTTCTGATCCATATCGCCATGCACCAGCAGCACCGGGACCTTGATCGCGGCGGCATGGCGTAACGGTGAGCCTTCCAAGATGTGCGGCCCTTCGCCGACAAACTTCTCGACGAGGCGCGAGTTCGTATAGTCTTCGGCCTCCTTCTTGAGCATTCCCAAATCCGTCACCGGAGCGACCGCCGCGACGGCTTTGAACAAGCCGGGTTCAGTGACTGCTGACTGCAGCGCCGCATAACCACCATAGGACCAACCGACCACTGCGAGACGATTTGGGTCCGCAATCCGCTCGCTCGCGAGCCACCGCGCCGACGCGACGATATCGCCGATCGAAGTCCGCCAGTTCTTGAACCCGTTTTCGTTCAGCCATTTGTCGCCGAAGCCGGCCGACCCTCGATAATTCGGCTGCAGCACCGCATAGCCGCGAGCCGCAAGGAATTGGGCGAGCCAATCGAACCCCCATTCGTCGCGGGAGCTTGGTCCACCGTGAGGCAAGACCACCGCCGGCAACCCCTTGGCCGCCCGGCCTGGCGGCAAGGTCAAATAGGCTGGGATGATTGTCCCGTCGGGTGCCTTGACACTGACCGGCGTAACCGTGGCCAGCGGATGACTCTCGAGTTCGGGCCGATCGAGCATCAGCTCGGCGAGTTTCTTCGTTTTCTTGTCGAACAAATAATATCGGCCAGGATCGTTGTCGCTGCCGGCGTGAACCAGAGTTTTCTGGCCGTCTGCACTCGTTTCCTCAAAATCGATGATCGGCAAATTCGGGATCGCTTGACCCAACATCGCGGCCAACGCCTTATACTCCGGGTCGAAGTAGACTGCGGACCGGCGGTCCTCTGCGTAGCTGTAACCGATTACGTGCTGCCCGTTCCCCGAGCGAATGACCTCATCGATGTCGACACGCGGATTTGAGGCGACCAGTTCCTCAGGATGCGAATCCGTCAGCTTGATCCGGAACAGGGCCTTGCGTCCTTCGTAAGGCTTCAGCGCGTATAACGCGTCGGTCGTGGCATCGATCGCCAAGGGTTCGAACTGCTCATCGTCGACATAGTCTACCAACGTCTTCCACTCGCGCGAGCCCTCGGTCCTGTAGTAATATTTGGCCTTTCCGGTGAGCAGGCCGTCGCTGGAGACCCCAGCGAAAGCCATCAGTCGGACATGTCCCAGTCCGTCAGTCAAATATTCCGAAACTTTCGGCTTGGCCGTTTCAACGGAGATCACTTTCAAGGTGGTCGTGTCGATGCGATCGACTCCGACGCCTTGTTCGGTTCGCGCGATGTGACTGCCGGTGCGACCGACTTCCGGCACATATTCGCGCTCCATCAGCACCGACCCGCCCCCGCCCGGCAACCAGTCGATGATCTCGCCGTCATACTGGCGAAGGCCGGCATCGTAAAAAGACGCCCTTTGACCCAATTCCTTCAAGTCCGACCCGTCGGTATTGAGCGCGATCAGCCTGCCGTAACCGAGGAGCATGCCGGCTTGGTTCACGATGCCGGTATACCGGCACACCAGCCGACGGTCGGTGACGAATGCGCACCAGCGCAGCCTTTCGCCAGAGGCTCCAGCTTTCAGGAAAGGGGACGCTTGTCCCGACGCGATGTCAGCGACCACGCCTACTGTCGCACCGCCCCGCGCGGGCGCGACGTAAACGATTTTCGTCCCGTCCGGAGATAGTCCGACGCCCCTGGCGCTCTCCCTTACGCCGAACGCAGCGGCATCCGAACTGAGGCTCGCATCGGCCGCTCCAGCTTGTGAGGTTAGACACGACAGGCCGAAGGCCGAAGCAAGTGCGAGAGCCGACTTTCTACGCACGCACATCCCCTTGGATCAGTGGCCGATGGTTCGATCGAACAGCTCGCCGATCTTGGTCAGCATTTGCGTCCGGGCATCGGAATCATTGAGTTGGTGGTCCAGTCCCTCGAAGGTCAACAACTCGCTCTGCTTGCCGGCCTTCTTGAGCGCCTCATCCATCGATTTCGATTCGGCATAGCGGACCGTGTCATCCATTGTGCCGTGAACCAGCAGGACGGGCACGCTGAGGCTCGAGGCATGCTGAAGCGGCGAGCCCTCCTGGATGTGCGGTCCCGATCCAATCTCTCTTTGCACCAGCTCATAGTTGTTGAAATTGCGCGCTTCGTCCTTCGCCATTTGCAAATCGGTGACAGGCGCGATCGCGACGACGGCTTTGTACAATGACGGCTCGGTCACGGCGGACTGCAGCGCGGCATAACCTCCGTAGGACCAGCCGAGGATCGCTATCTTGCCCGGATTTGCAATGCCCTGGGCCGCGAGCCATTTCGCTGATGCCGTGATGTCGCCGATCGAGGTTCGCCAGTTCTTGAAACCGTTCTCGTTCAGCCATGCATCTCCGTATCCGGCAGAGCCGCGATATTCGGGCTGAAGCACCGCATAGCCGCGGGCGGCCAGAAACTGCGCCAGGGCATCGAAGCCCCAATAGTCGCGCGAACTCGGCCCGCCATGCGGCACCACCACGGCGGGAAGGCCCTTCGGATCCTTCCCGGCCGGAAGCGTGAGGTACGCTGGAATTGCAACGCCGTCCGGAGCAGTAATGGTGATGGGCTTGACGGACGCCAGCGTACGGCCTTCGAGGTCCGGACGAACGATCATCAGCGGCTCGAGGGTCTTCTTCGCCCGGTCGAAGAGATAGTAACGACCCGGATCGCTATCGCTGCCGGCGAAGATCAACAGCTTGTTGCCGTCGCTGCTGGCATCGACGAAATCGATGATTGGTGATTTCGGAAGCGCCTTGGACAAAGAGGCCGCAATCGCCTCGAACTCCGGATCGAAATAGACGCGTTCGCCTTTTTCGTTCGAATGGCTGTAGCCGATGACCTTCTGACCGTCTCCAAAGCGAACGACGTCGTCGATGTCGACCTTCGGATTTTCAGCGACGAGCCTATCCGCCATGCTGCCGTCGAGCTTCGTGGTATACAACGCGTACCGACCGTTCAGTTTCTTCAGCACGTAGATCGAGTCGATGCTGGAATCGATCGCAAGCGGCTCAATATCCGGATTTGTGATGTCGTCTACCGTGAACAGGTCTTTCCAGTCGCGGGAGTCCTTCTTCCGGTACGAATAGCGCACGACGCCTTTCAGCATGCCGCTGTTCCGTGACTCCGTAATCGACATCAATCGGACATGGCCGAGGTCATCGGTCGCGTAGCCGGCAGCCTCCCTCGGGGATTCGACGGTATCGCTCTTGAGGGTAGTCACATTCAGTCGGTCTACCCCCCATCCCCGCTTGATCTTCTTGATGTTGCTTCCGAGTTCCTCCTCGGGGACGTAGAGCCGATTGACGAGAACAGCTCCGTCGATGCCGCCGAGCCAATCGATGATCTGCGCGTCATACTGACGAAATCCGAGATCGAAGGCGCTTTGAGGCTTGCCCAGGAGCTTTCCGTTCGCGCCGCTGAGATCCATCGCGATCAGCCGGCTCACGCCGAGTATGTCGCCGAGAGACGAAGATTTAACCAGCGCGCCAAACCGGCAGACGGCTCGCGACGGACCTGCGAAGTGACACCAGTTGAGCGATTCGGGACGACCGTCGCTGGCCACCATCTTTGTGAATTGGCCGGTGTTGAGGTCGCCAATCACCGCGACCGTCTGTCGACCCGGTCCGGGAGTCAGATACATGATCTTGCTGGCATCCGCGGACAAGTCCGGCTGATCCACCGCTTCCCTTACCCCGAACGCCTTGGCGTCCGCGGCGAGCGTTTGTTGGGCTGCAGCTGGCGCTCCCCAAGAGAATGCCATCGCCGAAGCGAGCAGCGCGGATCGAAAGTTCATTCAATTACCCCTTCCCCGACAACCGCATATGCAAGTTCTCAAACGGGGCGCAAGGGGGTGAGCTTGGCAGGTCAATAGTGGTCCGTTAGGCGCGCGGGAATGAGCAGCCCGCGCCTTCCTCCGCTGCCCGAATGGGCGCCGCATGAAGCGGTGTGGATCGGCTTCCCGAGCGATCCGGAGCTGTGGCTTGGTGACCTGAAGCCGGCCGAGCGCGAGGTCGCGGCCTTCGCCGAGGCGGTCCATTGCGGCGGCAAGGGTGAGAAAGTCTGGCTAGTCGCGGCGCACGAGGGCGCGGCGCAAGCTGCGCGGGAACTCGCGCCGTTCGCCGAAGTGATCGTAGAACCCTTCGGCGACATCTGGCTGCGCGATACGGGACCGATCGTCGTCGGAAGCGGCAACAGCCGCCGCGCCCAGGGTTTCGGCTTCAACGGCTGGGGCGGAAAATACGAGCTCGAAGGGGATCAGGACGTCGGCGCTCGGCTCGCAAGGCGCGCGACCCTGCCATATTCGAAAGCCGATTGGATACTCGAAGGCGGCGCGATCGATCATGACGGATCGGGCACCGTCATCACGACGGAGCAGTGCCTGCTCAATCCCAACCGGAACAGGCTGAGCCGCGAAGAGACAGAGGAACGCTTGCTTCAAGATCTGGGCTTCGAGCGTGTGGTCTGGCTCGGTTCCGGCCTGTTGAACGACCACACCGACGGGCATGTCGACAATCTCGCGCGGTTCGTTGCCCCGGGTCGGGTCGCGATCCCGAACCTCGGAAAAGACGATCCCAATGAGGCGGTTTTTCGGGACGCCGCGCGGCGGCTTCGGGCAACGAAGCTCGATGTAGTCACCTTGCCTTCCCCCGGACGTATCCTCGGCGAGGACGGCGACATCATCCCGGCGAGCTATATGAATTTCTATATCGGCAACGCCGTGGTCGTCGTTCCCCAATATGGAGCGCCCGACGACCGTGCCGCGGTCGAAGTCGTCCAGGCACTGTTTCCGGACCGCGTTGCAATCGGACTTCGCGCGGACCACATCCTCACGGGAGGCGGAAGCTTCCACTGCATTTCCCAGCAGTTGCCTGCGTGACTTGCCCCAGCCAGTCATTCCCGCGAAAGCGGGAACCCAGGCCAAACAAGAAGATGGATCCCCGCCTGCGCGGGGATGACGAAGGAAGATGACCAAGCTCACCGTCGCTGCGCTGCAGCTCGCCTTCACCGAAAACGCGGCCGACAACATCATGGCCGTGGCGAAACTGGCACGCGAAGCCGCGGGCCAGGGTGCTGAGGTCGTGCTTCCCCCGGAGCTGTTCGAAGGCCCCTACTTCTGCCGGGTCGAGGACGAAGCGCAATTCCAGAATGCCCGCGCGGTCAGCGAGCATCCGTCGGTCCTGGCGATGCAGGAGCTGGCCAAGGAGCTGAAGCTCTGGATCCCGACCAGCTTTTTTGAGGCCGACGGGCCGCATCACTACAACAGCCTCGCAATGATCGGCCCCGACGGCAAAGTCGCCGGGGTCTACCGCAAGAGCCACATTCCCGATGGCCCAGGCTATGAGGAGAAATTCTACTTCCGCCCCGGCAACACGGGCTTCCGCGTCTGGAAAGGCCCGCATCAGTCGACCATCGGGGTCGGCGTCTGCTGGGACCAATGGTATCCTGAGACGGCTCGGGCGATGATGCTGATGGGGGCCGACATCCTTTTCTACCCGACGGCGATCGGCACCGAACCGCACGACCCGGATCTCGATACGTCGCGGCTATGGCGGCGGGCGATGATCGGGCACGCGGTCTCGAATGTCGTGCCGGTGGTGGCCGCCAACCGGATCGGTACCGAGGGCGGCCAGCGTTTCTACGGCCACAGCTTCATCTGCGACGAGCGCGGCGACATCCTTGCCGAGTTCGGTGCGGAGGAGACCGGCGTGCTGGTCGCGACCCTCGACCTTGCCCAGGCCAAGAAGCACCGCGCGGCGTTCGGCTTCTTCCGCGACCGCAGGCCCGAGCTGTACGGGCGGCTGGTCGAAGACGTTTAAGTCAGGGTTCTCTGTCGAAGTCGTCTGCGGTCCCTCGCCGTGGGCGACAGGTTTTCGCGTCGAGTTCAACGTTGATCCCTTGTTGTCGGCCCTGCACGATGTCACCGGCCCGGCATCGATCGAACCGCGAGGGGATTACCCCGCTGCCCCGCAACCCTTGCGGCGTGCGTGCGATGATCACGTCGTTCGTTGAGAATTCCACGTGTCCAAGGCCACCACCGTAATTTGTGTAGACCCGAGTGACCTCGGCGATCACCGGTTCGGGATGGAGGGCGGGTTTATTCCAAACTAAGAGGGCAGGCGCCAGACAAAGCGCCGCGTAGGTGACGGCGCAACCCGCCGCTATCCGCTCCCCCGTTTTCAACGCTCCTCCCGAACTGGAGGCTGGCGCTTATGCGAGCCTTCCGCTTTCAAGATTTTTAGGAGTGTTGCCTCAGCCTGGCCGGCCAGGGAGCGCGCGCTCGAATATTCGTTCGAACATCTCGCGCGTGAGCCTGCCGGTGTTCGTGTTCTGCCGCGAGCAATGATAGCTCGACAGGAGGATTCGACCGTCTGGTGTCGTGGCTTCTGCGCCATGGCCAAATCCTGCTTTCGCCAAGCCCATTGCGCTTGCGGCAGCCATATGGGCGATTTGCCCAAGAGCGATGACCACCCGCACATTGGGCAGAGCGGCCAGCGCGGCCTCGAAATAAGGGCGGCAATTCACGATCTCGCCGGGTTCGGGCCTGTTCGCCGGTGGGAGGCATTTCACCGCGTTGAGGATCACCGCCCCTTTGAGTTGCAGGCCGTCGCCGGGGCTGGCGAGATACTCGCCTTCGGCCAACCCGAACTTCAGCAAGGTTCCGAAAAGCAATTCGCCCGCATGGTCGCCAGTGAATGGACGTCCAGTGCGGTTCGCGCCTTTTTTGCCCGGGGCAAGGCCCACGATCGCAAGCCAGGCCTCGCGGTCGCCGAACGCTGGTACCGGCGCATTCCACCACCCCGGATGCTCCGCCCGCTGAAGCTGGCGGAACGCGACGAGCCGCGGGCAAAGGGGGCAATCGCGCGGCGCTTCGGCCTCGGGAATTGGGGAGACGGCTGCGGGCTGGACCATTCGAGCATCCACTAGCGTTCGCCCTGAGCGAAGTCGAAGGGCGTTCTTTTTCTTCTCGACTGCCGCTAACGCCCTTCGACTGCGCGCTTTCGCGCGGCGCTCAGGACGAACGCGCATTGAGTCACCCCAGCCATCTCTACGCCATCGCAATCGGATCGAACCGACGGCACGGGCGACACGGCGGCCCGGGCGGCGTGGTCGAGGCCGCGATCGCCCGGCTCGACCGGGATTTCGGGCTGTTCGATTCATCGCCCATCATTCTCAACGCCGCCTACGGGGGAGCGGGGCGCGATTTCGCCAATGCCGTTGCGCTGGTTGAAAGCGAGCTCGATCCGCCAGCCATGCTGGGGCGGCTAAAAGACATCGAACACGAATTCGGCCGACGCCGAGGCAAGCGGTGGGGCCCGCGGGTGCTCGACCTCGACGTGGCGCTTTGGAGCGGGGGCAAATGGCAATCGCGCAAGCTGACCATCCCCCATCGACACTTGAGGAAACGGGATTTTGTCCTCAATCCCCTGGCCGCAATCGCGCCAAGCTGGCGAGTTGAAGGCTGGCTGACCGCGAGGCATCTCGCTCATCGCCTTGCCCGAAGGACGCCGCGCCGCTAACCGCACCCTTCCGTGGGCCCATAGCTCAGTCGGTAGAGCAACTGACTTTTAATCAGTAGGTCGCTGGTTCGAATCCAGCTGGGCTCACCATCGATCCCGCAGCCTGACTGTCGTTAGTTCGAACCCGCCCCATCCGCGCTGGCCATGCTAGCGACGGCGCGTGAGCGCACCTACGGCAGCCCGATGGCACGTTCACCCGCGGGACTACTGGCTCGGCATATTCCTGACTGTCCCGACGTCTCCCCGCTCGGGTACGAACCTTCCAGCATAGACCGCGCCAACAACGTCAATTATTCCGGATGCTTATGGACTGCGCTTCGTCGTCAGATCTGTGCACGTCCTGTGGCATGTGCTGCAGCGG
>JBKPOO010000021.1:0-8934 GCA_046733175.1 Pseudomonadota bacterium | reverse complement strand
GCGAGATAGTGATTGACCATCTCGGGGATGTCCTCGCGACGCTCGCGCAGCGGCGGAATCCTCACCGGGACGACGTTCAGACGGTAGAACAGGTCCTCACGAAACCGACCCGCCGAGATTTCGTCGGACAGGGATTTGGATGTCGCGGAAAGGACCCGGACGTCGACTTTCACCGGTCGCTGGCCCCCGATCCGGTGATAGCTCTGGTCGGTCAACACCCTCAGCACCTTGCCCTGCGTCGTCAGCGGCATGTCGGCGATCTCGTCGAGGAACAGAGTCCCTCCATGGGCATGTTCAAGCAATCCGGGCCGAACGACGCCCTCTCCCTCGCTTCCGAAAAGCTCCTCCTCGACCCGATCAGGGCTCATCATTGCGGCCGGAAGGACCACGAACGGCGCTTTCGCTCGCGGGCTCCAGTTGTGAATGACGCGCGCCGCAATTTCCTTGCCGACGCCTGCTGGCCCCGTGACCAGGACTCGGCTTCCGGTTGGGGCGACGCGCTTCAAGGTTGCGCGCACGGTATTGATCGCAACGGACGTGCCGTGGAGCTGTTCTTCATGTCCGACCTGACGCCTAAGGCTCTCGTTTTCGCGCTTCAGCCGATCCGTCTCGGTCGCCCGGTCGACGAGATAGAGCAGCCGCTCAGCCTCGAACGGTTTTTCGATGAAGTCGATCGCCCCTTCCCTCACGGCCGCGACCGCCGTGTCGAGGTTGCCGTGCCCCGAGATCATCAGCACGGGCATCGTCGGATCGCGGCGCTTGATCTCCTGCAGCAATTGAAGACCGTCGAGCCGCGAGCCCTGCAGCCAGACGTCGAGCAGCACCATCGACGGCCGTCGCTCTTCGAACGCGTCGAGCGTCTGGTTGCTGTCCGCGGCCGTGCGGACCGCATATCCTTCGTCTTCGAGAACGCCGCTGACGAGCTCGCGAATATCCGCCTCATCGTCCACTACGAGCACTTCGAGCGCCATCAGGCTTGATCCTCGCTTCCTTGGGGGTGGTCGTCCTCTTGATCGCCAGGCGTCGCATCGGTCGCCAGCGAGGCAAGCTTTTCGGTGTCGAATGCGATTCGGACGTGCGTTCCTCCGCCCGAGCGGTCGAGGAAGGCGATCTCGCCCATATGTTCCTCGACGATCTTCTTGACGATGGCGAGACCCAGGCCGGTGCCGCGGACCCGCGTCGTCATATAGGGCTCGGTCAGCCGCTCCCGGTCCTCCGGCAGGCCGATACCGGTGTCCATAACATCGACGATCAGATGATGATCTTCCTTGTGGACCTTTACCTCGACGCGGTCGCCGGCGAGGCTGTGCTCACCGCGGCTCTTGCGGCTCTCAATGGCTTCGACGCCGTTCTTGACGACGTTGGTCAGCGCCTGGCCGAGCTGGCGTCGATCGCAGACCATCGGGAAGTCGCCCTGCGCTGGGTCGATCGTGAAATTGATCCCCGGATGCGCGACCTCGTGAAGGAACAATGCCTGCCGGGCGATGTCGTGAATATTCTCCTCGCGGAAGACCGGCTTCGGCATGCGCGCGAAGTTGGAAAATTCGTCGACCATCCGGCGCAGATCGCCGACCTGCCGTACGATGGTGCCCGTCAGCCGTTCGAAAGTTTCCTTGTCCGACGGGATGTCTTCCCCGAAACGCCGCTGCAGCCGTTCCGCCGCAAGCTGGATAGGGGTCAGCGGATTCTTGATCTCATGAGCGATCCGGCGCGCGATGTCCGACCAGGCCGCCCGCCGCTGGTCGGTCAGCTGATCGGTAATGTCGTCGAAGGTAAGGACGCTCCCGTCCTGGTACCGAACCCGCTTGACCGCGAGCGACCTCTGGCCGGCGCCAGCGACGATCGTGACGTTCGCTTCGGCCTGGTCGCCGCGCAGGAATTCACCAAGGTCCGGAGAGACGTCGGCAAGCGCCTTGCCTTCGATATCCTCCTCTCCCTTGTGCAGGAGGGTTTCGGCCGAGCGGTTCATGAGCAGGATTCGATTCCTGGAATCGAGCGCGATCACCCCCGCCGTCACGCTGGACAAAACGGCCTCGATGAACGCCCTGCGCGTTTCGAGCTGGGTGTTCGCCGCCTTGAGCGCGCCAGTCTGCTCTTCAAGCCGGCCAGTCATTCGGTTGAATGCCGTAGCCAGCGTCTGAACTTCGTCTTCCGTTTCGGTGACCGGCACTCGGACCGAAAAATCGCCCTCCTCGATCCGTCCGGCGGCGCTCACCAGCTGTCCGACAGGACGGACCATCGAATCCGCGATCTTCAGCGCGGCGAGGATCGCCAGGCCAACGATGACGAGCGCGCCGAGCAGGAGCGCCGCGTTGAACTTGAGTTGATTGATGCGCGAACGTTCCTGGAGGGACTGATAGTCCCTTAGTACGTCGCTCGCGCGGCCAAGCTGGTTCCGAAACTGCGGGTCGAACAGACGCGCCGCGTAGAGGAAGGTGTCTGGCGCTCCGGGGAGCCGGGTCAGCGCCCCGATCCGGTCGGCCGAACTGACTTCGACGACTTCGCGGCCCTTCAGGGAGGCAATCCTGTCCGGCGTGATCACTCGAACGAGCGGCCGTCCATATGGACTGACCAGCGCCAGCGAGCGGACCTGCTTGTCCGACCCGTAAGTGAAGATGATCGCCTCCGAGAGGCCGCGCTGGTAGACCTGAAGCCGGGTGAAGGCATCGGCGAACCGCGGGTCGTCGATCGGAACCTGTTGCAGATAGCCGGCGAGATCGTGGCTCGCGGTGACCGTTTCGTTGGCGACCCGCTGGACTTCCGAATCGTAGATGCTCTGGGCCAGCGTGGTCGTATTTTCGAACATGCCTCGAGCACGGTTCGAGAACCAGAACTCCTGGCCGCTCTGGAGGAGGATCGACGCGAAGATCGCGACGACGACAGTCGGAACGGCCGCGACCACCGAGAAAAGCGCAACCAGGCGCGTGTGCAGCCGGCCGCTTCCGAGCCCTCCCCTCTCCGCGCGCCGCAATGCGACCCTGCGCGAGAACAGCACCATCAAAGCGATGGCCGGAATGAGGTTCGCGATCAGAACGAGTGCCACGATCGGCGGCGACAGCAAGCTTCCAGGCTCTCCGCTTCTCCGGAGAAGCCAGAAGCTCAATCCCAGCATGGCGACGAGGAAAACGGCAAAGACGACGGCCGCGCGGTCGTACAGGCGGCCGCTCGCACGTTCGCGCTCGAGCCAGGTCATTCTGTCCGATGTCATCGCCGATTCGGCCGCGCGGGCATCCATTGCCGCTCGCCCTAGCACGGCCATTCGGGCCGTTGCATCAAAAACACAGCTGTGTCGGCAAAAGGGCGGTCAGGCCGCTTCGCGTTCGAGCCAAGGGGCGTAGAATTCACGCAGCATCCTGATTACGGCAATCGGATCATCCTGTTGATTTACCTGGTTTCTAACCTCGGCTGATCCAGGCAATCCCTTGGTGTACCAGCCGATATGCTTGCGCGCTAAATTCACGCCGGTGTGCGTGCCGTAGAGCGACAGCATGTCCTCATACTGTTCCAGCATCACTTCCAGTTGCTCGTCGAGGCTTGGGTCGAGCCGAGGCCCTCCCCCGCTTAGTTCCGCCATGACCTGGCCCAGCAACCATGGCCGGCCATAAGCTCCGCGCCCGATCATGACTCCATCCGCGCCCGATTGACGAAGCGCTTCGCGAGCGTCCGAAAGCGAGCAGATATCGCCATTGACGATGACCGGAATGCCGACGGCGTCCTTCACCTTGCGGACGAAGGCCCAGTCGGCTTCGCCTTTGTACATCTGGCAGCGCGTGCGCCCGTGGACGGTGATCATCCTGACCCCGAGATCCTCGGCGATGCGCGCGAGCTCCGGAGCGTTGAGGCTGTCGTGATTCCAGCCCATGCGCATCTTGAGAGTCACGGGCACTTTCACGGCTTTCACCGTTGCCGCAATGATTTGGCTCGCGAGCTTCAGGTCACGCATGAGCGCCGACCCGGCTTCTCCGTTGACGACCTTCTTCACCGGGCAGCCCATGTTGATGTCGATGATGGCCGCGCCGCGCTGCTCGTTGAGCCTGGCCGCCTCGGCCATCACCTGCGGCTCACAGCCGGCAAGCTGCATCGACACCGGTTCCTCGGTCGGGTCCCACATCGCCTTCTGCAGCGATTGGCGCGTCTCGCGGACCATCGCCTGGCTGGCGATCATCTCGCTTACCGTCAGGCCCGCGCCATAGCGCTTCACCACCCGCCGGAACGGCAGGTCGGTGACAGCGGTCATCGGGGCCAGGATGACCGGCGATGCGACCTCGACGGGGCCGATCCTGATGGGCTTCAACATCTGCATGGAGGGCGACGACATAGTGAATTGACGCCTTTGTCACAACCGTTCGCCCCGAGCCTGTCGAGGGACTGTCCTTCCTTTTGCCACCGCGGAAGCTAAAGGCACGCTTCGACAAGCTCAGGGCGAACGGTTTTTGACAGTCACCGCACTCATCGTCGCCGCCGGAAGAGGCGAACGCCTCGGCGGCGGGCTGCCCAAGCAGTTCCGCGCTCTTGCCGGAAAGGCCGTGCTTCGATGGGCCGTTGAGCCCTTCCTGAAGCATCCTGCGGTGAGAGACCTTCGCGTGGTCGTCGGGCCGGGCCAGGAACAGCTCGCCGCGGACGCGCTCCATGGCCTGGACATCGGCTCATTCGTTACCGGGGGCGACGAGCGTGCGGATTCGGTTCGAGCCGGGCTTGAGACTGTCTCCACGGACTCCGTGCTGGTCCACGACGCCGCCCGGCCCTTCTGTCCCGCGGCGGTGATCGATCGTCTTGTCGCCTCTCTGGAGTTCCATGATGGAGCGGCACCGGTCCTGCCGGTCGGCGATACGCTGGCACGAGGGCGCGACGGCATCGACGAGTTCGTCGATCGGTCCAATCTTTTCCGCGTGCAAACACCCCAAGCCTTCCGCACCGAGGCACTTCGCCGCGCCTACGGCATATGGTCGGGCGAGGCGCCGACCGACGAAACGACGGTCCTTCGCTCGGCCGGAATGGCGGTCGCCTCGGTTGCCGGCGATCCGGCCCTAGAAAAGTTGACCACGGACGCCGATTGGAACCGCGCCGAGCAATGGCTTGAGGGGATGCTGGTGCCGCGAACCGGAATGGGCTTCGATGTGCACGCGTTCGGCGGCGAAGGTCCGATCATGCTCGGCGGGATCACCGTGCCCCATTCGCGCGGTCTGGCCGGCCACAGCGACGCGGACGTCGTCCTTCACGCGATCACCGACGCGATTCTCGGAGCAGCCGGGCTTGGCGACATTGGCGAGCACTTCCCGCCCTCGGATCCACAATGGAGGGGAGCGAGCTCCGACTTGTTCCTGGCCCGCGCCGCAGAATTGGCCCGCGGCAGCGGAGCCATCCTCGACCATGTGGATTGTACCATCATCGCGGAGGAGCCGAAGGTGGGGCCTCATCGAGCCGCCATGCGTCATCGCATCGCCGAAATTCTCGGCATCGGGGTCGACTGCGTCAGCATAAAAGCGACGACGACGGAGGGCCTGGGCTTTACCGGCCGCCGCGAAGGAATCGCCGCGCAGGCCGTCGCGAGTCTCCGGGCCAGGCGCGATGGCTGACACGCTCCTCCCCAAAGAGCTCGTCGACAAGGCTCGCGAGGTGGTCGACGCCAACCGCAAGGCGGCACGCCGGATCGCGGTGGCGGAAAGCTGTACCGGCGGCCTGGTCAGCGCCGCCATCACGGAGATTCCTGGCTCTTCCGACGTGTTCGAGGCGGGCTATGTGACTTATTCGAACGCGGCCAAGATCAGCGAGCTGCACGTGAGCGAGGATGTGGTCGAAACCTTTGGTGCAGTCAGCGTCGCGACCGCTTGGGCGATGGCCCGCGGAGCGCTTGCCGCATCCGAGGCGGACGTCGCGGTTGCGATCACCGGAATCGCTGGCCCGGGAGGCGGAACACCGTCGAAACCCGTCGGAACGGTTGTATTCGCTCTCTCCGAGCGCGATGCCGACCCGGCAAAGATCGTCGCCGATCAAAAATTGTTCAAAGACGAGGGCCGCGCTGCGATCCGCCTTCAGGCGGCGCTCTGCGCGCTCGATTTGCTGATGCCGTAGAGCGCGGCGGCGCGCTGTTCGAACGCATTGGTCATACGTCTCAGGGCGCGGTCGAACATCGATCCTGCAAGCGTTTCGAACAACCGCGACTTGAACGCGAAATCCACCGAGAAGTGTACGTTCGTGCCACCATCCGCCGCCCTGTCGAACCGCCACTCATTGTGGAGATATTTCAGCGGCCCTTCCACATAATCGACGCAAATTCGCCCGGGGCGCTCTTTCACGACTCGGCTGGTGAAGCGCTCCTTGAAGGCGTTGAAGCCAACGACGAGATCCGCGACCGTTTCGGTCTCGCTCGACGAGCGTACCCGGACCGCGACGACCCATGGCAGGAATTCGTCATAGCTTGCGATGTCGGCGACCAGGTCGAACAATTGTTCAGGCGTAAACGGCAGATGCCGGGTTTCACTGTGCCGCGGCATCAGGCCTTCGCGATTTGCGCGGCGCGCGCCGCCTGCATTTTCCTGAAATCGTCGCCGGCATGGTAGCTCGACCTCGTGAGTGGCGATGCGGCAACGAGCAGGAAGCCCTTGGCCCGGGCGATCGCTCCGTACGCGTCGAACGCCTGCGGAGTGACGAATTCCTCGACCTTGGCGTGGCGCGGAGTGGGCTGGAGATATTGGCCCATCGTCAGGAAATCGACTTCGGCGGAGCGCATGTCGTCCATGACCTGGTGAACCTCGAGCCGCTCCTCACCGAGGCCGACCATAAGGCCGGATTTGGTGAAGATGTGCGGCGCCTTGCGTTTGACGCTCTCTAGCAGCCGGAGCGACGCATAGTAGCGCGCGCCGGGGCGGATCGTCGGATAGAGCCGCGGCACCGTCTCGAGGTTGTGGTTGTAGACGTCGGGGCCGGCTTCGATGATGGCATCGACCGCCGCTTCGCTCTTGTTGCGGAAGTCGGGGGTCAGGATCTCGATCGTGGTTTGGGGGGTATTTCGGCGAAGGGCGTGGATCACCTTCACGAACTGCGATGCTCCCCCATCGGACAAATCGTCGCGATCGACCGACGTGACCACGATGTGCTCGAGCCCCAGCTCCGCGGCCGCCGTCGCAACATGCTCTGGCTCCAGCGGGTCGACGGCGCGCGGCATCCCCGTCTTCACGTTGCAGAAGGCGCAGGCGCGCGTGCAGGTGTCGCCGAGAATCATCACGGTAGCGTGCTTTTTCGTCCAGCACTCGCCGATGTTGGGGCAGGCTGCCTCCTCGCAGACCGTAGCGAGATTGAGCTCGCGCATGAGCCGCCGGGTGGCGTGATAGCCTTCGCTGACCGGCGCCTTGACCCGAATCCAATCGGGCTTGCGTTGCTTGGGGACGGCGCCTGGCGCGTTCATGCGCGGGCAGATAGCGATTGCGCGGCGGCCTTGCCACCCCTGCCCTCGTGCCGGTAGCGGACAAAGCGATGCCGTATCTCAACGACCTGATCGAAGGTTATCGCCGTTTCCGCCAGCAGGATTGGGCGCGCGAACGGGAACGATGGACGGAACTTGCCGAAGGACAGAACCCCCAGGTGATGATCCTTTCCTGCGCCGACAGCCGCGTCGATCCGGCGCACATTTTCGACGCCCGACCGGGGGAGATGTTCGTCGTTCGCAACATCGCCGCCCTCGCCCCGCCCTACGAGACGAGCCGCGGCTTCCACGGCGTGTCCGCGGCACTCGAGTTCGCGGTTACCCAGCTCAACGTTGGAGAGATCCTGGTCCTCGGTCATGGTCTCTGCGGCGGCTGCGCGGCAGCGCTGACCGGCCAGTTCGACGATACAGAGCCGGGCGAAGGCCATTTCATTGCCGACTGGGTCCGGATGCTGAGCAATGCTCGCGACCAGGTGCGGTCTCATCATTCCGAGCTCGATCGGAAAGCTTTCGAAGAGATGGAACGCGAGGCGGTGAAGGTCAGCCTCATGAACCTCAGGACCTTCCCGTGGATACGGGAGCGCGAGGACGCCGGAGACCTAATGCTCCACGGCGCGCATTTCGCCATCGCGGAAGGGAGGCTCTACATACTCGACGAGGCGGAAGAAACCTTCCGCCCCGCCTAAGCTAAACAAAACGATCTAATTAAAAGTACTTAGCAGCGAACATTATAATCGTAGTGCGGCTGACCGTACTGGTCGACGTAATAGCAATAGCCGCGCGTATCCCGATAATATTGCCGGCCGCGGACGACCGCTCCGAGAACGCCACCGAGAACCGCGCCCGCTAGCGCGCCTTCTCCGGTGCTGACGCCGGGGAGCACTGCTCCGGCAACGGCACCGCCGACGGCACCAACCGCGGCGCCCGTCGCGGCGCGAGTGGCAGTGTTGCTGCCATAGGGCTGGTTGTAGCCGTTGTTGTAATACGGGTCGTAGCCGTAGCCGCTTCCGTATGTTGCGCAGCCGGTCGTCGCGACACTAGCGGCGACCACTGCGGTGAGTCCAATCTTCCTCATCGTCCTGTCCCTTCACCTACACGCCCCCTATGGCGTTATCAGTGCTCAAGGCGACATTTCGTTCCCGCATCGATCATCTAACGTTCATGTACGGGACAGATGTCGCGCTTAGCTGTGGTCATTCCGCGACACCGCGCTAGAGCAGTCCCGCAAGCAGTCAGAGATTCGCGAAATGAATGACCGGAACGGAGAGAGCGAAAATAATATCGCCCTCCTGATCGACGCCGATAACGCCAGTCCGGAACATCTCGACGAGGCCCTGCTCGTCCTCGGCGAATTGGGCACGATCAATATCCGGCGGGCCTATGGAAACTGGGCCAAGGCGAGCCTCAAGGGCTGGGGCGGCCTCACCGGCAGCCACTCGATCGTCCCGGTCCAGCAGTTCGACGTGGTCAAGGGCAAGAGCGTCACTGACATGCGCATGACGATCGACGCC
>JBKPOO010000020.1:0-21570 GCA_046733175.1 Pseudomonadota bacterium | reverse complement strand
GGCTCGATCAACGTCTCAACCGCCGCCGCCTTCGTCGCCGCCGCATGCGGCTTGCCTATCGTCAAGCACGGCAATCGTTCGTTCACGTCCAAATGCGGTTCGGCCGACGTGCTCGAGGCACTGGGCGCCAGGCTCGACCTCTCGCCGCTGGAATCGCGCGACATCCTCGACCAGACGGGCTTCTGCTTCCTTCTGGCTCCGCTCTACCATCCCGGGATCGCCCATGCCGGTGCGGTTCGGCGGGCGCTGAAGGTCCGTACCGTGATGAACCTCCTGGGGCCTTGCCTGAACCCGGCGCGCCCAAGAATACAGCTGCTCGGCGTCGCGGACCCGAAGCAGCTTCGGCCCATCGCCGAAACCTTGCATGCCCTGGGCGTCGAAAAGGCGCTCGTCGTTCATGGCTCGGGCCTCGACGAAGTCGCGCTCCACGGTTTCACCCGGGCAATTCAATTGCAGGACGGCGGGTTCGAAGAACTCGAAATCACGCCCGAGCAGGCGGGACTGCGACGGATTGCGGTACACCGCATCGTCGGCGGGAGCCCAACGCAGAATGCCGCTCGCCTTTCGCGCTTGCTCGCCGGCGACGGCGGCGAAGCGGACGAGGGGATCGTCGCGCTCAATGCCGGCGCGCTGCTCATGACCTCGGGAATCGCGGCGGACTTGCACCGCGGGGTCGCGATGGCGCTCGATTCCATTCGCTCCGGCCAGGCGGCGGCAATCCTCGAGCGATTCGTCGAGGCGAGCCGTGGTTGAGTCCATCGGAGTCCTGGGCCGGATTGCCGCGGCCAAGCGCGACGAACTCGCCCCGCGCTTCGATGGCGTGAGCCGCGATGCGCTGCGCGCTCGCGCCCGTCCGACGGCGCGCAGTCTCGCGGACGCGCTCTCGAAGAATGGCGCGCGCTTCATCCTCGAAATCAAAAAAGCGTCGCCATCCGCCGGCCCGATCCGCCCCGGCGCCGATCCCGCGGAGCTGGCTCGTGGCTATGCCGGGGTCGCCGATGCGCTGAGCGTGCTCACCGACGAGACCTTCTTCGGCGGCTCGATCGGCGATCTCGAAACGGCCCGGCGGGAATTCGACGGCCCGATCCTCGCCAAGGACTTTTTCCTCGATCCGCGGCAGGTCGCCGAGGCGCGGATCGCTGGAGCGGATGCCGTTCTGGTGATGCTCTCGCTCCTCGACGATGCGGCGGCTCGCGAGATTATCGACGAGGCGAGGCGCTTCGGGATGGATTGCCTCGTTGAGGTCCACGATGAGGCCGAGATGGGTCGAGCGCTGGCCCTCGGCGCCCCGCTCATAGGAATCAACAATCGCGACCTTCGCGATCTCAGCGTCGACCTGGCGACGACCGAACGGCTGGCGCGTCTCGCTCCCGACCGCCTGCTCGTCTCCGAATCCGGCATCGTCTCGCGTTCGGACGTCGAACGACTTTCATCCTCGGTCGACTCCTTCCTTGTCGGATCAGCGCTCATGCGCGCGGAGGATCCAGCCCAGGCCGCGCGAAATTTGATCTTCGGCCGGGTCAAGCTTTGCGGATTGAACAGCGGCGAGCCCTTAGGCGCCGCCCGGCCAGCGGCGTTCGCCGGCTTCGTCTTCGTGCCTGGCAGCCCCCGCCACGTCACGGCGAACGACGCAGCGCCGCTGGCCGGAATCTCCCGCAAGTCCGGAATTCTACCGGTCGGCGTCTTCCGCGACGCGCCGTCGCGAACCGTCGTGGATATCGCCACCTTGCTCAACCTCCACGCCGTTCAGCTCCATGGGCGTGAGCATGTCGAATATGTCCGCTCACTGCGTCGGGAACTGCCCGAATGCGAAATCTGGACGGCGCTCAGCGTTGGCCGTGAGCCGCTCGCGAGCCGCGGCGGCGACCGCCTGGTGTTCGACAATGCGGACGGCGGCAGCGGCCGCAGCTTCGACTGGTCGCTAATCGAGCTCCATTCCGACCTTCCGCGCGCGGTCGTCGCCGGCGGGATCGGTCCGCACAATGCCCGTTCGGCAATAGCGCTCGGCGCTTATGCCATCGACATCGGCTCGGCGGTCGATCTCTACCCGGGCCGCAAGTCGCCCGAAAAGATCGCCGCATTGTTCGACGCGCTGCGCCCGGAATCGCGGCAAAGGCTCCGGGCATGCGCCTGAGCGGCCGCTTCGGCCGGTTCGGGGGGTGCTATGTCCCCGAAATCCTGGTGCCTGCGCTCGAGCAGCTCGAGGCAGCGTTCCTCGACTCACAGGACGATCCGAGCTTCGCCGCCGAGCTCAACGGTCTGCTCGCCAATTACGCTGGGCGGCCGACGCCGCTGACGCGCTGCCGCAACCTGCCCGGGAATATCTTCCTGAAGCGCGAGGACCTGCTCCACGGCGGGGCGCACAAGACCAACCAGGTCCTCGGGCAGGGCCTGCTCGCAAAGCGCATGGGGAAGAACCGACTGATCGCGGAAACCGGCGCGGGCCAGCATGGTGTCGCGACTGCGATCGTCGGAGCGCTGCTCGGCTTCGAGACGGCCATCTACATGGGTGCCGAGGATGTCGAACGGCAGAGACTCAACGTCTTCCGGATGGAGCTGATGGGCGCCAAGGTCGTGCCGGTCGAAAGCGGCAGCCGAACGCTCAAGGATGCGATCAACGAGGCGCTTCGCGATTGGTCGGCGAGCTTCGAGACCACGCATTATCTGCTTGGCACGGCCGCCGGCCCCCACCCGTTCCCGACGATGGTCCGGGAGTTCCAGCGCGTGATTGGCCGCGAAGCGCGGGCGCAGGTCCTCGAGCAACTCGGACAGCTTCCCGATGCGGTCGTCGCCTGCGTGGGCGGCGGCTCGAATGCGATCGGCCTGTTCGCGGATTTCCTGGAGGACGATGTCCGGTTGATCGGGGTCGAAGCCGCGGGCAAGGGCCTCCTGGGCGAGGAGCACGGCGCAACTTTGCTCCGCGGAACGCCCGGTATCCTTCACGGCGCCGAGACCTATGTCCTGCAGGATGCGGACGGCCAGGTCGCCGACACATGGTCGGTTTCGGCTGGGCTCGATTATCCCGCGGTGGGACCGGAACATGCGCATCTGAAGGATAGCGGACGTGCGCAATATGTCGGAGCGACCGATGCGGAGGCGCTCGCTGCCTTCAAGGCTCTCGCCGAGAATGAGGGCATTCTATGCGCGTTCGAATCCGCGCACGCACTCGCCCACGCGCTGAAGCTCTCCGAGGCCGAGCCCGACAGCGCGATACTCGTCGGCCTGTCCGGCAGAGGCGACAAGGACGTCGCTCAAGCGCAGGCCCTGCTGGCGCGCGCGCCCAACGCTCAGGTCATGTTCGCATGAGCCGGTACGCCGCCATGTTCGAGCGGTTGAACGGCGATGGGGCGCTCGGAGCGTTCGCCATGCTCGGAGACCCGGATATCGAAACGAGCGGGCGCCTGCTCGACGATTTGGTCGAGGGCGGCGCGGACATGATCGAGCTCGGAATTCCCTTCTCCGACCCGGTCGCCGACGGTCCGATCATCCAGGCCGCGGCGAAGCGCGCGCTCGATGCCGGAGTCCGAGTCGGCGACTGTCTCGACCTGATTCGTGCGTTGCGCGCGCGCCACAGCGACGTTCCGATCGGCATCCTGACCTACGCCAATATCGTCGTCGCCCGGGCCGGATTCATGCGCGAGGCCGCCGAAGCTGGGGCGGACAGCCTGCTCATCGCCGACGTCCCTGCATTCGAGGCCGAGCCCTTCACGCGCGAGATGGAGCAGGCTGGCATCGAGCCCGTGCTCATCGCCGCCGCCAATACGCCCGATGCCAGGCTCGAGCGGATCGCAAACCTCTCAAAAGCCTACACTTATTGCGTCAGCCGGGCGGGGATTACAGGCATCCACCAAGCGGGAAGCTTCGATGCGACGCTGGTCAAGCGCCTCAAAGCAGCCGGTGCTCCACCGCCCGTGTTCGGCTTTGGAGTCTCGACTCCGGCTCACGTCAAATCCGCCCTCGACGCGGGCGCGAGAGGGGTAATTTGCGGCTCCGCAATCGTTCACCTTATGTCCCAGGATGGGAAGGTCCCGGACCTCCTGCGCTTGCTAAAAACCGCCACTTTCAACGACAAAGGGAGGAACGACTCGGGGGCGCAATGAATTGAATCGCCCCGTGAAGGAGATTGCGTGATGCCTGCTCGGCCCATCTGGCGGGGACAGATCCGATTGGCTCTGGTGTCCATTCCCGTCGAACTTTTTCCAGCAACGAAGAGCGGCGCCCAGATCCAGTTTCATCAGGTGCACGAGCCGTCCGGCAAGCGCATCAAATATGAGAAAGTCGTGCCTGGGATCGGCCCAGTCGAGCGCGACGAGATCGTCAAGGGCTATGAGGTCTCAAAGGGTCATTACATCCTGCTCGATCCAGAGGAGATCGAAAGCGTCAAGCTCGAAAGCCGCAAGACTCTCGATCTCGTGCAGTTCGTCGACGAGGATGAGATCGACGCGACTTTCTTCGACAAGCCTTATTATGTCGTGCCCGCGGACGACCTCGCCGAGGAGGCCTATGTCGTCCTTCGCGATGCGCTGAAGGCAGCGAAGAAGGTCGGGGTCGGCCAGCTCGCGATGCGCGGCCAGGAATATGTCGTCGCCCTGAAACCGTGCGGGCGCGGAATCCTGCTCGAGACGCTGCGCTACGCCGACGAAGTCCACAAATCGTCCGGCTTCTTCCGCGACATCGGCGACCACAAGCCCGACCCCGACCTGCTCGACATGGCCTCGATGCTGATCGAGCGCAAAGCGGGCGAGTTCGACCCGAAGGAGTTCCACAACCGCTACGTCGACGCGCTCCATCGCCTCATCGAGAAGAAGCAAAAGGCCAAGGGCGGAAGGAAGATCATCGAGGAGCCGGACGAGGCGCCGCCCAAGGGCTCGAACGTCATCGACCTGATGGCCGCGCTGAAGAAGAGCCTCGGTGACGAGAAGAAGGGCGCCAGGAAGGCCCCGGCCAAGCGCGCGGCGGCGAAGAAGGAACCGGCAAGGGCACGCAAGCGGGCGTAAGGAGTTTCGTCAGGCGTGCCTGATCGCAAGCTCGACATCGAGACCTATAACCGCAAGCGCGACTTCAAGAAGACGAAGGAGCCGCGGGGGCGCAAGCTCAAGGGCAAGGGCGACAGCTTCGTCGTCCAGAAGCACGAGGCATCGCGGCTCCATTGGGATTTCCGTCTCGAGCTCGACGGAGTGCTCAAAAGCTGGGCCGTGCCCAAAGGGCCCAGCCTCGACCCGGGCGAGAACCGTCTCGCCATGCGGACCGAGGATCATCCGCTCGATTACGGCGATTTCGAGGGGACCATCCCGAAAGGCGAATATGGCGGCGGCACGGTCATGCTGTGGGACCACGGCCGCTGGATCCCTGACCCGCGCAAGGACCCGAGCAAGACGATCGAAGAGGGGCATCTCCACTTCACGCTCGAAGGCGACCGGATGAAGGGCGAGTGGGTGATGTTCCGCCTAAAACCCAAGCCCGGCGAGAAGGCCCAGCCGTGGATGCTGAAGAAGGTCACGGATGACTATGCCGATCCCGCCGACGGCGATGCTCTGGTCGACAATTGCGTGACCAGCGTCACCACGGGCCGGACGATGGCCGAGATCGCCTCCGGCCAGGACGTCTGGCGATCCAACCGCGGAGGTCAGAAGGGGGGCCGCGGCAAGCGCAAGGGCGGCAAGGCGCCGCCCCGTTTCCTTGAACCGCAGCTGGCGACCCTCGTAGACGACGTGCCGCCCGGCGACGCCTGGATCCACGAGATCAAATATGACGGATACCGCCTGCTGCTGTCGGTCGGCGATGGGGTGGCTACGGCCTGGACTCGCAAGGGCCTGGACTGGAGCGACAAGTTCAAGGCGCTGGTCAAAGCGGCTGCGCGGCTTCCCGCCGGCTGCCTGATCGATGGGGAGGCGGTCGCGCTCGACGACCAGGGGAAGCCCAGCTTCCAGCTGCTCCAATCGACGCTCAAGGACCAAAAGGGCGCCAATCTCGCCTTCTACGCCTTCGACCTGTTGATCGATCGCGGCGAGGATATCCGGAAGCTCCCCAATATCGAGCGCAAGCAGCGACTCGCCGAGCTGCTCGAAGCGGTCCCGCCACCGATCATTTACGGCGACCATATCGTCGGCCGCGGCGAAGAGATGTTCGACGCGGTATGCAAGCAAGGCGGAGAGGGCATCATCTCGAAGAAGGTGAGCGCCGCCTACAGCGGTACGCGCACTCGCAACTGGCTCAAGATCAAATGCATCCAGCGGCAGGAATTCGTCATCGTCGGCTGGTCCGAAAGCGACAAACGGCGTGGTTTTCGTTCGCTGTTGCTGGCCGCTCGCGATGGCCGGAAGCTCAATTATGTCGGCAAGGTCGGCACCGGCTTCAACGCGAAGCTGATCGAGGAGCTGAGTGAGCGCATGCGCCCGCTCGAAGTCGACCGGGCCCCCGTCGAAGTGCCGCGCGCCGACCGCAAGGGCGCGCACTGGATCAAGCCGGAACTTGTCGCCGAGATCGCGTTTAGCGAATTCACCGACGACGGCATCTTGCGCCACCCCAGCTTCATGGGGCTGCGCGAAGACAAGCCGGCCAAGGATGTGGTGCGCGAAGTGCCCAGACACGTGGAGGACGTTACGCAACAGGCGAAGCCCAAGCGCGCGACCGCGAAGACCAAGAAGCGGGCGCCGTCTAGCGCCGAGGATTTCGGGATCCCCATCAGCAGCCCCGACAGGCTGATCTTTCCGGAGCTCGGCCTGACCAAGAAGGACCTTGCCGATTATTATGCGACGATCGAGCCCCTGATCATGGTCGACGCCGCCGACCGGCCGGTGACCCTGATCCGGTTCCCTTCCGGCCGCACCGGCGAAAGTTTCTTCCAGAAGCACGACAAAGGCACTTTCGGCCCGCACGTCAAACAGATCCCGATCGAAGAGAAGGACGGCCACTTCGAGGATTATCTGTATTTCGAGGATATCCGCGGCCTGCTTGCCTGCGTGCAGATGGGGACGATCGAGTTCCACGGCTGGGGCAGCAAGGTCGACAAGATCGAATATCCGGACCGCCTCGTGTTCGATCTCGACCCGGATGTCGGGCTCGATTTCGGCAACGTGAAGGAAGCGGCACTATTGCTTCGCGAGCTGCTCAAGGGCCTCGGCCTCGAAAGCTGGCCATTGCTTTCGGGCGGCAAGGGCCTGCACGTCGTCGTCCCGCTCGACGCCTCGCGAGACTGGCCGACGGTCAAGAGCTTCGCCGACCGTTTCAGCCGGGCGATTTCCGAGGCCGAGCCGAAGATGTTCACCGCCAACATCCGAAAGGAGCAGCGCAAGGGGCGCATCTTCCTCGACTGGCTGCGCAACCAGCGCGGAGCGACCGCGGTCCTCCCTTATTCCGCGCGGGGCCGGGAAGGAGCGCCGGTGTCCGCGCCGATCGCCTGGAGCGAGCTCGACAAGTACGACAGCGGCCATCATTTCAGCATCCGCGACGTCGATGAATTGCTGAAGCGCTCCGGTTCGAAGCTGCTTGCGGGCTGGGGCAAAGCCAAGCAATCACTGCCGGATGCGTAAGAGCCAGGCCGCCGCGTTTCTTCCTTTCCTGTTCCTTCTCTCCGCAGCCGCCCCGCCGGAGCTCGCGCGGTGGAAGGCCGAGGCTTCGCGAGTGACCATCACCCGCGACGACTGGGGGATCGCCCATGTGCACGGCCCGACAGATGCGGACGCTGTGTTCGGAATGATCTACGCGCAGGCCGAGGACGATTTCCCGCGCATCGAGGCCAATTATCTGACCGCGCTCGGCCGAACCGCGGAAGCGGAGGGCGAGAAAGCGGTCTGGCAGGATCTTCGAGCACGGCTCTACGTCAGCGAGCCCGAACTCAAGGCCGATTACGCGCGCAGCCCGGTGGCGATGCAAAAATTGATGAATGCCTGGGCGGACGGGCTGAATTATTTCCTTGCCACCCACCACGACGTGAAGCCGGGCGTGCTCAAGCGGTTCGAGCCGTGGATGGTGATGAGCTTCACCGAAGGGAGCATCGGGGGCGACATCGAGGAGATCAAGCTCGACCCGCTGCGCGATTTCTATGACAGGAAGCGCGGCGCCGCTTCGGAGCCGCTCGACCCGGAACGGCAGGCCTCAAATGGAATCGCGATCGCGCCGGCGCTGACCCGAGACGGCAGGGCTCTGCTGCTGATCAATCCCCACACCAGCTTCTATTTCCGCTCGGAGGCGCAGGTGACGAGCGGAGAGGGTCTCAATGTCTATGGCGCCTCTACTTGGGGCCAGTTCTTCGTCTACCAGGGCTTCAACGCCCACGCCGGCTGGATGCACACGTCCAGCACGATCGACAATATCGACGAATTCGCGGAGGCCATCGAACGTCACGGCAAGACCAGCTGCTATCGCTACGGGAGCGAATGCCGACCGATCGCCACGCGGCCGATCACGATCCGTTACCGGCTGCCGAGCGGCAAACTCGGCTCGCGGAGCTTCATCACATACCGCACGCACCACGGCCCGATCGTGCGCTCGACCGGCGAGAAATGGATCGCCTTCTCGATGATGGACCGGCCGGTCGAAGCGCTGCAGCAAAGTTTCCTTCGGACCAAAGCGAGCGACCTCGACACATACCTGCGGGTCGCGCAGCTCCGGGCCAACAGCTCCAACAACACGCTCTTCGCCGATGACAAGGGTGAGATCGCTTACCTTCACCCGCAGTTCGTCCCTCGCCGCGCCGACCGCTTCAACTACACGAAGCCGGTCGATGGCAGCGACCCGGCGACCGACTGGGGTTCGCTTCACCGGATCAGCGAGCTCCCTAACGTCACCAATCCGCCCAACGGATGGGTCCAGAACACCAATGCCTGGCCGTACAAAGCGGCTGGACCGTTCAGCCCGAACCCGGCCTATTTCCCGAAATATATGGACAAGGACGGCGACAATTTTCGCGGACTCCACGCCGTCCAGTTGTTGAGCGGCAGCCGCGGCTGGACCCTGGAGAGCTTTCAGGCTGCTGCGTACGACCGCTACCAGCCTGGATTCGCCGAGCTCATCCCGACACTCCTCAAAGCCTATGACGGCCTCCCAAAAAGCGACCCCCGGCGCGATCTTCTGTCCGGCCCCATAGGGATCCTGCGCTCATGGGATTATCGCTGGGGCGCCGACTCCATCGCGCAATCGATCGCAACCTTGTGGGGCGACGCCCTGCAGAAAATCCTCAACCCACCCGCCAGCGAGGCAAAGAACAGATATATGGCGCGGCTCGCCCGCGACACGACGCCGGCGCAGAAGCTGGACGCGCTCGCGACCGCGATCGCGCGGCTTCAGACGGACTTCGGCCGCTGGCAGGTACCATGGGGAGACATCAACCGGTTTCAGCGGCTATCCGACACGATCGTATCCCGGTTCACCGATGCGGGCCCCAGCATTCCGGTCCCGTTTGCCGATGCGCGATATGGGTCGCTTGCCTCGATCGAGACACGCGCGCCGCAGGTCACCGACGGGAAGAAGCGCTACGGCAATTACGGCAACAGCTTCGTTGCCGTCGTCGAATTCGGGAAACGCGTGCGCGCGCATGCGATCACAGCGGGCGGCGAGAGCGGCCATCCGGATTCGCCGCACTTCAACGACGAAGCGCAGCGCTACGCGTCAGGCAATTTGCGCGAGGTCTATTTCTATCCCGACCAGCTCAGGGGGCACACCGAGCGGGTCTATCACCCCGGGGAATAACGTCATTGCGAGAGAAGCGAAGCAATCCAGCCTTTCATGTCTGGATTGCCACGTCGCCTCCGGCTCCTCGCAATGACGGGATAAATTACACCCCGGCGAACCGGTCGGTAGCCCGGACCAGCCCGTCGAGCACTCCGGGCTCGCTGAATAGATGCCCTCCGTCGGGGATGATGTTGAGCTCGACCTCCGGCCACGCGGCCTTCAGCCTCCACGCCGCGATCGGCGGAGTGCAGGTGTCGTGGCGTCCCTGAACGATGACTCCCGGAATACCGCGCAGCTTTGACGCATCGCGAAGCAACTGGCCCTCTTCGATCCAGCCATGATTGCCCATGTAGTGGTTCTCGATCCGGGCGACGGCCACCGCGACTTCGGGGCTCGTGAAATGCTCGACGGTCGACGGGCTAGGAAGCAGAGTGACGATGTCCCCTTCCCACTTGCTCCATGCTTTCGCCGCAACGAGACGAACGTCGGCATCGTCACTCGTCAGCCGCTTGCGGTATGCTTCCACAAGGTCGCCGCGTTCTTCGGCTGGGATTGCACCCAGGAAGTCCTCGAACTTGTCGGGATAGACCTGGGAGGCGCCGCCCTCCTTGTACATCCAGTCGACCTCATATTGGTCGAAGAGGAAGATTCCCCGCAGGACGAGTTCGGTGACACGCTCAGGATATTTCTCGGCGTAGGCGAGCGCGAGCGTCGAGCCCCAGCTTCCGCCGAACACCTGCCACTTTTCGACCTTGGCGACTTCAGTCCTCAGCTTTTCGATGTCGTCCACCAGGTGCCAGGTCGTATTCGCCTCAAGGCTGGCATAAGGCGTCGACTTGCCGCAGCCACGCTGGTCGAAGACCAGGATCTTGTACTTGTCGGGATTGAACTGGCGGCGGTGCTCCGGGCTCGATCCTCCGCCGGGTCCGCCATGAAGGAAGACGACGGGCTTGCCACTGGGGTTGCCGCTGAGCTCCCAATAAAGGCTGTGGCCGTCGCCGACGTCCAGCATCCCACTCTCATAGGGCTGGATCTCGGGATAAAGCGTCCGGCGGGCTGTGGCTGGCATGTCCATCAGAAGCTGAATTCCTCGTAAATGTGCGAGACGTCGCCGCCCCACTCCTTGTGATATTTCTGTAACAAACGATCGGCGGGAGTCATGCCCGTTGCAACAACATCGCGCAATGGATCGAGAAAACCGCCTTCATTGTCGCCCGCGCTGTTGAGCTTCGCTCGACGGGTCAGCCCGCCCGCCGATATGTCGAGCACGTCGCCGGCGAAATCGCGCATGGACCGGCCGCCCGGCACCACTGCATCGAGCGCCCTCCTCGGCACTTCGTGGCGGAGCCGTTCGCGCTCTGCGATGTCCCAATCCTTGACCAAATCCCAAGCCGCATCGAGCGCCTCATCGTCGTAGAGCAAGCCGACCCACAAGGCCGGAAGTCCGCAAATGCGGCTCCAGCGTCCGCCGTCCGCGCCGCGCATCTCCAGGAAACTCTTCAAACGCACTTCCGGAAAGGCGGTCGAAAGATGATCCGTCCAGTCGGTGAGGCGCGGCTTCTCGCCGGGGAGCTCGGGCAGCTTTCCGTCGAGGAAATCGCCGAAACGGCGCCCGGCGACGTCGATATATTTGCCGTCCCGGAACACGAAATACATCGGCACGTCGAGCGCGTAATCGCAGTAGCGCTCATAGCCGAAGCCGTCGCCGAACACGAACGGCAGCATTCCCGTGCGATCGGGGTCGGTATCTTCCCAGATATGGCTGCGGAAGCTCTTGAAGCCATTGGGCTTGCCTTCGGTAAACGGGGAATTGGCGAAGAGCGCAGTCGCGACCGGCTGGAGCGCCAAGCCTACCCGAAATTTCTTCACCATGTCGGCTTCGGACGCATAATCGAGGTTCACCTGGATGGTGCAGGTGCGGAGCATCATGTCGAGCCCGAGGCTGCCGACCTTGGGCATGTAATTGAGCATGATCGCATAACGGCCCTTGGGCATGATCGGCAGTTCGGATCGCGCCTTGTCCGGCCACATCCCGGTGCCGAGGAAGCCGAGGCCGAGGCGGTCGCCGATCATCTTGCATTGGCCGAGATGGCGCGCGGCCTCTGAGCAGCTCTGGTGCAGATTCTCGAGCGGTGCGCCCGAAAGCTCGAACTGGCCGGCGGGCTCCAGACTGACGGCGCCGTCCTCGCCTTTCAAGGCGATGACATTGTCGCCCTCGATCACTGGCTCCCAACCGAACTCGGTGAGACCCATCAGCAGGTCGCGAATGCCGCCCGGTTCCTCGTAAGACGGCGCGCGATGATCGGCACAGCGGTAGACGAACTTCTCATGCTCGGTCCCGATGCGCCACGTCTCGCGCGGCTTTTCGCCGCCCTCGAACACCGACAGCAGGTCGGCCCGGCCTTCAATAAGCGGCCCTTCGCTCGTTTCCGTACGTTGCGTCATGCGCGGCGGCGCTTAGCGGCGCCCCCGTAACGACGCCAGCACTTCCGCCTTATGGCGCGATAAGCCGCAATCAGCGCCAGTCGCCCGCGACGGACATGAATGAAGCAAGCGCGGCCAGCGCCGCCGTCTCGGCGCGCAGGATGCGCGGGCCGAGCGAGACCGACACGACGTGAGGCGACGCTCTCACGGCTTCACGCTCCTCTTCGGTGAATCCGCCCTCCGGGCCCGTCAGTATGATTGCCGGGCCTGCTTTGAATGCCCCAGCAACGGGCGTTCCTCCCGCTTCGTCGGCGAAATAAAGCGTTCGATTGGGGTCGCGTTCGCCAAGCAAGCGATCGAGGCGCAGCGGTTCAGCGATTTCGGGCAGAACGGTCCTTCCGCACTGCTCGGCGGCCTCGATCGCGATCGCTTCGAGGCGCTCGATTCTGACGCGCTCGGTGATCGTTCGCTGAGTGATAACCGGGATCAGCCGCGCGACTCCGAGCTCGGTCGCTTTCTCTACCAGCCAATCGGTCTGGGCTCGCTTCACCGGCGCGAAGGCCAGCCAGACGTCCGGGATGCTCTCCGCCTCCCGGGTCTTCCGCTCAATGCGGAGTTTGAGCCGTCCCTTTCGCGCGAGGACGATCCTGGCCAGCCATTCCCCTGATCGCCCGTCGAACGTCAGCAGCTCGGCGCTTTCCTTCAGGCGAAGGACATTTGCGAGATAGTGGGCCGGCGCTCCGTCGAGCTCGACCTCGGTCCATTGCGCAAGTGGCTTGCGCACGAACAGCCGCGGCAGGCTCTTTGGCGGCCAGGCTGGGGTTGCGGGCATGGCACCGCTTAGCTGGAGGGGTCAGCCTCCGCTACCGGCTCGGCAGGTTAAGACGGGTCTCGATCAGCCGCCGCCGCCGGTGTTCCGAGTAGGATTGCAACCGAAGCCTGGGCTCAGGAAGTCGGTGCGCGGATCGAGTCCGCTAACGTCAAAGTCCGGATTGCTGCCGAAGAAGGACCCGAACGATTGGGTCTGTCCGCCAGGATCGCCTGCATCAGGATCGCCGAGCGGCGAATCGTTGAGTCCCGAGAAGGCGCAGGCGGAATGGCCATGCATGTCGAGTTCCGTGCCCGTGTAATTCTCGGCGGGCGGCGGCCCCTTGATCTCGCCGGCGACAGCCGCCGCTGACGCGACCATCGTGCCCGCGCCCAAAGCCAATGCACATAATGCGAAACGCTTGATCATTTTTCCGATCCCCTTCGGCACTCGAGGTAACACGCGACTCACGTGCGGCAGGTCGGATAGCGCCGTTGCCGAACCCGCAACACTTAACGAAGGTGTATGGTCCGCATATGCAGCCACCCGTGACCACCGCCACCGATATTGTCCCCGACAGCGAGCGGCGCGGTTTCATCGGTGCACTTCCGCCACGGCTTCGGCCCTACGCGAGCCTGATGCGGCTCGACCGGCCGATCGGCACCTGGCTGCTCTATTGGCCCTGCGCCTGGAGCGTCGCACTTTCCGGGGTCGTCGGACGCTGGGATCTCTTCCTGTGGCTCGCGCTCGGCGCCTTCGCGATGCGCAGCGCCGGCTGCGTTTACAACGACATCGTCGACCGGGATCTCGACCGAAGGGTCGAGCGAACCCGGCTTCGACCGCTGGCAAGCGGCCGCGTATCCGTCGGCTCAGCCTGGCTCCTGACCGGCGCTCTTTGCATCATCGGCCTCATCGTCTTGCTCCAACTCAGCGCGATGGCGGCCGTCGTCGCGCTCGCGAGCGTGGCTCCGGTCGCGGCTTATCCATTCATGAAGCGGATCACCTGGTGGCCGCAGGCCTGGCTCGGACTGGTCTTCTCATGGGGGGCGCTGGTCGGATGGCCGGCAGTGACCGGGCGGCTCGATTGGCCCGCGCTGATCCTGTGGTTCGGGAGCATCGCTTGGGTTGTCGGCTACGACACTTTGTACGCGATCCAGGATATCGAGGACGACGCTTTGGTCGGGGTCAAATCCTCAGCCCGCCGCCTCGGCGACAAGGCGCCTGCCGCGATCGCCATCTTTTACGCGCTGGCGCTTGTCCTGTGGGGCGCGGCCATCTGGCTGGTGCGGTCCGACTGGATCGCTCTTCTTACGCTCGTCCCGGCTGCTCTTCATCTGGCGAACCAAGCGCTTCGTGCTGATCCAAAGGACGGTGAGCTGGCCCTGAAACTGTTCCGGTCGAACCGGACGTGCGGTTTCCTCGTTTTCCTCGCGATGCTGGTCGTCGGCCTTTCCACCCGCTAGTCGCGCCGGCAATGCAATCTCCCGAAAATGCACGCGACATCGCTAAATCCCTTGTCGATCGGGGTATTTCCGCCGGGGCGAGCGCGGCTGACGCACTCTACGTGGGCGATCGTTCGTCGAGCGTCCAGGTCCGCCTTGGAGAGCTCGAGGACATCAGCCGGTCGGAAGGCGAGGGAATCGGACTCAGACTGTTCGTCGGGCAGCAATCGGCGACCGTCGCTTCGTCGGACCTGTCCGAAGAGGCCTTGTCGACCCTCGTCGAACGGTGCCTGGCGATGGCTCGGGAGGCACCCGAAGATCCCTACGCCGGCCTCGCTCCGTCGGGGCTTCTCCAGTCCGGCGAGCTTCCGTTCCTCGATTCGGTGGACCGGCGCGAGCCTCATCCCTCCGAGCTTCGCGAGCGCGCGCTGGAAGCCGAATCCGCCGCGCTCGCGGTCAGCGGAATCACCAATTCGAGCGGCGCCGGGGCCAGTGCGTCCGCCGCGACTCTCGCGCTCGCAACGTCGCACGGTTTTTCCGGTGCTTACGGTTCGACCGGCCATGGTTGTTCGGCCTCGGTAGTCGCCGGCGAGGGCGCGACGATGCAGCGCGACCATGACTGGCACAGCGCGCGGCATCTCGAAGATCTCGAAGCTGCAGCGGCGATCGGCCGGCAAGCGGGCGAACGCGCCGTCGCCCGGCTCAATCCCATTCGGCCCAAACCTGGAAAATATCCCGTCCTGTTCGAACCCCGAACTGCGTCCTCCCTGCTGGGGCATTTCGCCGGTGCGATCAGCGGATCGGCGGTAGCCCGCAAGACCAGCTTTCTCCAGGACCGGCTCGGCGAACAAATCTTCGCGCGGGGCGTGACGATCGTCGACGATCCGTTACGCGTTCGCGGACTTCGTTCGCGTCCTTTCGATGCGGAAGGGGTGCGTGTTGCGCGGACAAACTTCATTCGCGATGGCATTCTCGCAAGCTGGATGAGCGAGAGCGCCTCCGCTCGCCAGCTCGGGATCGAACCGACCGGCCATGCCGCGCGGGGCGTGGGCGGAGCGCCGAGCGCGACTCCGAGCAATCTTTTCATGGAAGCCGGCAAACGCAGCCGGGAAGAGCTGCTGGCAGCGTTTCCCGAGGCCGTCCTCGTCGTCGAGCTGATCGGCCATGGGGTGAATCCAGTGACCGGCGATTATAGTCGCGGCGCCGTCGGTTTCATGGTCCGCGGCGGCGAGATCGCCGAGCCCGTGGCAGAGATCACGGTCGCTTCGAACCTCATCGACATGTTTGCTTCGCTCGAGCCCGGGTCCGACCTGGAATTGCGCCGGGGGATCGACGCTCCAACGATCCTGATTCCCGAAATGACTGTCGCCGCGGCTTAGGTCTCCGCGACAACCTTGGGCAGTCCGAGTCGGCGGATTTCGATCGCTGGGCAACGATCCATCACCACCTTGAGGCCAGCCGCCTCGGCCCGGCCCGCCGCTTCCTCATTGATCACTCCGAGCTGCATCCAGACCGCCTTCGCGCCGACGAAAATCGCCTGGTCGACCGCGTCTCCGGCGGCTTCGGGCCGGCGGAAGATGTCGACGATGTCGATGGGCAGCCCGATTTGCGCCAGCTCTCGCCAGACGAACTCGCCGTGAACATGCTCGCCGGTGATCTGCGGATTGACCGGAAGCACTCGATAGCCGTGGTCCTGAAGGATCCGCATCACTCCATAGGATGGGCGGTTTGGGCGGTCGGAGGCGCCGACTACGGCGATCGTCCGGGCGGCAGCCAGAAGCTCTCTGATCTCGTCATCGTTCGTCAGCGGCATTGGGCCTCCTTCAGGGCATCAATGCGCCACCGCCTCCAACAGTTTCGCGGCGAGTGCGGCGAAGGCGTCCGCTTCGGGGCCACCCAACGCCGCCGGCGGCCGGCCCGAATCCGATTCCTCCCGAATTGTCAGCGACAGCGGCAGCCGCCCAAGGAAGGGCACCCCCATTTCCGCCGCGGCCGCTTCCGCTCCGCCGGTTCCGAACGGATGCGACTCCTCGCCGCAATGGGGGCATTCGTAGGCGGCCATATTTTCGACGATGCCGAGGACCGGCACGCTCATCTTGTTGAACAGATCGACTGCGCGCCGCGCATCGATCAGCGACAGGTCCTGCGGCGTCGAGACGATCACCGCGCCAGCGGGCCGCGAGCGCTGGATCAGGGAGAGCTGCACGTCACCGGTGCCCGGCGGCATGTCGACGATCAAGAGCTCGGAGTCGCCCCAATCGGCATCGATCAGCTTGGCGAGCGCGCCCGTCGCCATCGGCCCGCGCCAGGCGAGCGCATGGCCCGGTGACACCAAGTGGCCGAGCGACAGGAATTTCACCCCATGCGCGGCGACCGGGATGAGCCGGTCGTCCTCGGCCGTCGGCTTCTCCGCCGAGCCAAGCAGCGTCGGCTGCGACGGGCCATAAACGTCGGCGTCGACCAGGCCGACTTTTTTCCCCATTCGCGAGAGCGCAACCGCCAAGTTCGCCGCGACGGTCGACTTGCCGACACCCCCTTTGCCGCTGCCGATCGCGATCAGGGTCCGGCTCGGCTCGGCCGCCGTCACCGCGATTCGCGCCTCCGATACGCCGGGAAGCTCCAGCGCTGCGTCACGGAGCTCCCGCTCAAGCCGATCCCGTGCCGCCTTTGCCAATCCGCTGGCGTCCGCGATCACCGTCGCCACGCCCTCGACGAGCTTGCGCGACCGGATTCGCTCGCCGTGCGGAAGCTTGTCCAGAACCTCGTGCTCGTGGGTCATCGCGCGGGACATAGGAGCAGCGCCGTCGCTTGCCACTGTTTTTCGTGCGAGCGGGTTCCTATACTCCCGCTCCATGAACATCTTTTTCGGGTGGGGCGGCCGCGCCCGCGGCCTGTTCGCCGATAATAAGGGGCCATGGGGATCGAGTGGCGGCGACGATGAGCCGCCGCCGTCCCAAGGCGGCGGCCCGTGGGGCGAGCCTCCGCGGCGCCGAAAGCGATTGTCGGGCGGCCCGGGCGATCCAACGCCGTCGCTGGACGACTTCTTTCGCCGCAGCCGGGAACGATTCTCCGGAGGCGGCCTTCCCGACGGCTTCGACAAATCGATCATTCTCTGGGCGATCATCGCAGTCGTACTTCTCGCCTTCACGTTCACGACGTTCCATTCGATCGCGGGTCGCGAACGAGGCGTCGTCATACAGTTCGGCCGCTACAACCGCACTCTCGGCCCAGGCATCGGCTTGACGCTTCCCTGGCCGATCGAGCGGCTCAACAAGGTCAATGTCGAGGAGGTGCGCACCGTCGACCTGGGGTCCGCCGGCAGCGAGGATCTCATGCTGACCGGCGACCAAAACCTCATCGACATCGCTTATACGGTCCGCTGGAATATCCGAACTCCGGAGCTTTTCCTCTTCCAGCTCGCCGAGCCCGAGGAAACGATCAAGCAGGTCGGTGAAAGCGCCATGCGGGCGGTAATCAGCCGGGTGTCGCTGAGGGACGCGATGGGTGACAGGCGAGCCGAGATCGAGACGCAGGTTGCCGACGGAATGCAGCGCATTCTCGACGGCTATCGCTCGGGGATCCAGATCCAGGGCGTCGCGATCAAGCAGGCCGACCCGCCGGACGCGGTCAACGACGCCTTCAAGCAAGTCACCGCGGCTCAGCAGGACGCAAAGTCCTACATCAACCAGGCCAATGCTTACGCGCTTCAGATCACGGCCAAGGCCCAGGGCGAAGCGACCGCGTTCGACAAGGTCTACGACCAATATAAGCTTGCGCCTGAAGTGACCCGCCGCCGGATGTACTATGAGACGATGGAGCAGGTCCTAGGAAAGGTGGACAAGACGATCGTCGAAGCTCCTGGCGTGACGCCTTATTTGCCGCTTCCCCAGGTGCAGAAAGAACAGCAGAAGCGGGAGCCGTCGCAATGATCGAGTTCGCCCGCAACCGCCCGATCGTGACCGGCGTGCTGATCTTGGTGCTGCTCCTGCTCCTCCGCGCCACGTTCCCCGTAATCCCCGAGACGAAGCAGGCGGTCGTCGTCCGCTTCGGAAAGCCGGTTCGCGTCTACAACATGTACGAGGCGGGGCGGCCGATCGGAGCTGCGGGCGCCGGCATCAATTATCGAATCCCGTTGGCCGAGGACATCGTATGGATCGACAAGCGAGTCCTCGACGTCGACATGCAGACCCAGCAGGTCATTTCGACGGACCAGAGGCGGCTGCAGGTGGATGCCTTCGCGCGCTACCGGATCGTCGATCCGCGGCTCATGTACGTGCGCGCCCGCTCGGAAGACCAGCTGAAGGAGCAGTTGCGCCCGATCCTCGGTTCCGAGGTTCGCAACGAGCTCGGCAAGATCGAGTTCGCTGCGCTCCTCTCGCCCGAGCGGCAGGGCATCATGGACAATGTCCGGACCTCGCTGAACCGCATCGCGCGCCAATATGGAGTGCAGATCGTCGACGTCCGCATCAAGCGCACCGACCTCCCCGATGGAGCGCCGCTCGATTCAGCCTATGAAAGCATGCGCACCGCCCGCGAGCAGGAAGCGCGCTCGATCCGGGCCCAGGGGATGAAACAGGCGCAGATCATCCAGGCGGAAGCCGATGCCCAGGCGGCTCGGACCTATGCAGCCAGCTTCGGCAAGGACCCAGATTTCTACGATTTCTACCGGGCGATGCAGAGCTATCGCGCAACCTTCATCGGCGAAAATGGCAAGCAACCGGCACCGACGACCGTCGTTCTGTCGCCTCAGAACGACTATTTGAAGGAATTCACTGGACGGCCACGTTAAGAACTGACCGTTCAATCACTATTCAGCCGTGCGAGGGATTAGCGCCCTTGCGTCAACCCCGGAATGATGGAGTATCGATGACCTCGAAGGAGACCGGAAAAGTGCGCTACGCCTATGGGGTCGCGATGGCCCTGCTCTTGGGGGGAACCGCTTTCTCGCTCGCCACGGGCCGAGCCGGGGCACAGGTCGCACAAAATTCTCCGTCCGTCATGGCTCCGAGAGGGGCGCCGCAATCGTTCGCCGACCTCGTCGCGAAGCTCCAGCCCGCGGTTGTCAATATTTCGACCAAGCAACGAATTCCAGTTAAGACGCAAAACGACCCGTTCGAGGAATTCTTCCGCCGCTTCGGCCAGCCGGTAAATCCCGACAGCGGGGGCGGGAGCAGTGGCGGTACCGATCAGGGCCAGCAGCCGCGAACCCGCGAAGCCGGGTCGCTCGGATCGGGCTTCCTCATTTCGCCCGACGGCTACATCGTGACCAACAACCACCTTATCCAGGGCCTCAACGGCACCGGCACGGTCGACACGGTCACCGTCACCACCACCGACCGCAAGGAATATTCGGCGCGCATCGTCGGTCGGGACGAAACCTCTGACCTCGCCTTGCTCAAGATCGAAGGCCGCGGGCTGCCCTTCGTCCAGTGGGGCGACAGCACGAAAGCGCGCGTCGGCGATTGGGTCCTTGCCATCGGGGACCCTTATGGCGTCGGAAGCACCGTCACCGCCGGGATCATTTCCGCGCTTCACCGCGGGATCACCGGCTCGGGCGCCTACGATCGCTACATTCAGACCGACGCCGCAATCAACATGGGCAACAGCGGCGGGCCGATGTTCGACCTCAACGGCAACGTCATCGGCATTAATTCCGCCCTGATCTCGCCAACCGGAGCCTCGGTCGGCATCGGTCTTGCCATCCCGACCGAGCTCGCCAAGCCGGTCATCGATTCACTGATGCGCGGACAGCGGCCGCAGCGCGGCTACCTCGGGGTCGGACTCCAGCCGCTCGACGACGATTCGATCGCCGCGGCGCTTGGTCTCGCGAAGGGCGGCGGCGAACTGGTCCGCTCGGTCGTGCCGGGCGGCGCGGCAGCGCGCGCGGGGATTCAGCAAGGCGACGTGATCATCCGGGTGAACAACCAGCAGGTCACTCCGGACCAGACCGTTTCGTTCCTCGTCGCCAACACGCCCGTCGGGCAGCGGGTCCCGATCGAGCTCGTCCGCAACGGCAAGCGGATGACGGTCAGCGTGACGGTCGATCAGCGCCCGACCGAAGAAGCGCTGGCCAAGATCGTCGGCGGCGGAAGCAGTGGAACCGAAGGAACCGGCGGAAGCGCTCCGGTCGCTCCGCAGAAGGCGCTTGGTCTTTCGCTGGCGACTTTGACCCCCGAACTCGCTCGGGCCGCGAATCTTCCGCCTAACGCGCATGGCGTCATCATCACGGGCGTCGATCCCAACAGCGACGCGTCGGACGAAGGGCTCCAGCGCGGCGACCTCATCATTTCGGTGAACAACCAGCTGGTGACGTCGCCGGCCCAAGTGGTCGCCATGGTCGACGGCGCCCGGCGCGGCGGCCGGAGCAGCGTCCTGTTGCTGATCAAGCGCGGCAACTCGCCGGAGGCGTTCGTCGGGATCGATATCAGCGGGAAATAGGAACTGGCGAGCACTGCGCCGCCGACGCGAAGCGTCACCGGGGCAGTGCGAGGAGACAGCGAAAGCCGGCCGGCGGGTCGGCGAAGCCGAACCCGTTCGACGTCACGCGATTCACTCGCGTGACGGCTCGGTTCACGACAATCTTTACCCCGCCGGCGCCTCGGCGGCTTTATCCGGCGCCGATGCAGTGAATCCGCACTGCTTCTGTTCCATCGGAATCTGCTTCGTGATGCGGGTCGCGTTCTCCGAATAAGCCTCGGTCACCGAGCCGTGATTCACGGTCTTCCCGCGCAGCGGACTGACCCCCTGGCAGATGTGGAACACGTGGGGCGTTGCCGACTTCTTGGCCCCGTTCTCGGGAGCGATCCAATAGACGACGTCCTGCCCGGCCGGGTGCGCCGCGTCCTTCGTCGCCTCGGCGACCGTGTTGGAGTCCCTGGCGATGTCCTTGGCCTGTTCGGCGACCTCGGGTGAGCAGGCGGTGGTCGGCTGGTTGGCCTTGATCTGCGCCGCGCACGTATTCATGTCCTTGGTATATTGCTCGACCGATGGCGGGTTGAAGTCGATCCCGATGAAGGTCGCGGCCGCGGCCAGGACGACCCCTATGCCGCCGGCGATCTTCTTGTTCTTCGGGTCCATGTCCTTGTCCATGAAAATGAGGACGATGAGCGGCAGAAAGGCCAGCACCGTGATGATGGCGCCGAGCTGGTTTTGAACGAAGAATCGGACGGGGTCGGACTCGCGCGCCGGATCGTGCTTGTTGGCGGCCTTCCACATCAGGCTGCC
>JBKPOO010000019.1:0-3269 GCA_046733175.1 Pseudomonadota bacterium | reverse complement strand
GCTTCAGATAGTCGGCATAGGTTATGCCGGCGGGGGTCGCGGTCATGAGCCGCCGCTTAGAAGAAACGACAGCTTCTAGGAAGGCGCGCCCCGATTACTGCTTTTGCGGTGGTCCGCCGGATCCTACCGTTCCGATATTGCCGAACAACTCATCGAAGAAGCTGCGCTTGCGCCCAAGGGTCGGCGTCTTGCGGTTGGCGGGCTCGACCGCCGCGATCAGTTCCCGGCCCGATTTGTCGACTCCGATGACGTTCCCTGCCCGGTCGAAGCGAACGCGATAGATGGTCTGCTGTTTCACTCGCGGGTTGCGGAAGGCGAACTGATTGGTGTCTCGTGACACATAATACCATTCGTTCGGCGTGAACTGGCCGGTGAACGACGGCCGTCCCAGAGTCTTCTCGACCGACGCCTTGTTATCGACTCCAGGCTGGATTGCGCTTGCAAGCTGCGGATCGACCACGGCACCCTTATGCGCCTTGACTCCCATGCTCGCGCAACCGGCGAGGACGGCGGCGCCAAAAAGGGCCGCGGAAAGCTTCATAAAGACAGACTTCATCAAGGTTCGAACCTCTCGTGCGCCACGCCCATCTTGCGCGTGCGGTCTTCGGCCTCTTATGCGGCTCGTGACCCGCGGCGCAACCCTGCCTGAGCCGCAGGATGTCGGGGACGTCCGAGGATCAGGCACGAGAGGACCTATGCTGCGCTTGCTGTTCCCACGATTAACGGCGGATCGCGCACGCGGGGCAGCCTTGTTCAATTGGGCAGCAGCCCGGTCTCGAGAACGGCACTGGTATATCGAAGGCAGCATTCCCGATACGATCGACGGCCGGTTCGCGATGCTCGCGAGCGTAATCGCGTTGATCTTGGTACGGCTCGAGCGCGATGAGGCTGGGGCGGCGGCTTCGGTGTCGCTCACCGAACGTTTCGTCCAGACGATGGAGGCCGAGCACCGCGAAATGGGCTTGGGCGATCCGAAACTCGGACGCACGGTGCGCAAGCTCGTCGGATCGCTGGCTGGACGGGTCGACCTGTGGCGCGCCATCGTCGATCGAGGCGATTGGGCGGAGGGCGCGCGACGAAGCCTGTTCGGCGGCGGCGAGCCGCAGCGGGACGCGGTTACGCACGCGGCCTCGAACTTGCGCGAACTTTGGGTTGGGCTCAAATCGGCGCCGCTGGAAGAGGTTGCGGCAGGGAGGATCGAATCACCGATCGCTTTGCTCATCGATTGAAGCTCGAATCGCTGCACGACGGAGAACGGGTCGAACTCGTCGCCGACGAGGCCGAGCGCAAGTCGATCGCGGAGCGGCTGGGCCTCAGCGACCTGGATTGCCTCCAGGCCCACGCGACGCTTACCCGCAAGGGCGAGCTGATCGAGGCCGACGGTCGCATCGTCGCCTCGTTGAAACAGACCTGCGTTGTGACGGGCGTCCCGGTTCCATCGCACGTGGATGAGCCGTTCAGCCTGATCTTCATGCCCGAACCGCAGGGGCGACGGTCGGACGAGGAAGTCGAACTCGGCTCCGCCGATTGCGACGTGGTTTTCCATGACGGGAGCATGATCGATCTCGGCTCTGCGATTGCCGATACGCTCGCGCTCAGCCTCGATCCCTATCCGCGAAGCGCCGGCGCCGACGCGGCGCTGAAGGAGGCGGGAATCCTGAGCGAAGCCGAAGCTGGGCCCTTCGCTGCTCTCGCCCAACTCAAGAAGGGCAGCGATATTCCTTAGAAAGGAACGTCGTCGTCCAAATCGGTATCGAACGCCGCCGGCTGAGGCCGCGACTGGGCGCGCTGCGGCGCAGAGGAGCCCGCGAACTCGTCGAACTCCTCATTGAAGGCGCCCCGCCCGCCGCCACCGCCTTCGCGGCTATCGAGCAGCTGAAGCTCGCCGCGGAACTTCTGGAGCACGATCTCGGTCGTGTAACGGTCGTTGCCCGATTGGTCGGTCCACTTGCGGGTCTGGATCTGCCCTTCGATGTAGACCTTAGACCCCTTGCGCAAATAGCTCTTGGCGACGCGGCCGAGGTTCTCGTTGAAGATCACGACATTATGCCACTCGGTCCGCTCCTGGCGATTGCCGTCGCGATCCTTCCAATTCTCCGACGTCGCAATACGCATGTTCACGACTTCGCCGCCGTTGTTGAGCGATCGCGCCTCGGGATCCGCGCCCAGGTTGCCGACCAGAATGACCTTGTTCACGCCCGCCATGCGAGTCTCCTCTTCGAGGGACCGCTATAGGCCGAGCGCCACCGCAGTCCAGTAGGTTGCGCCGGCCGCGATGTAGGCGAGAAGGAACAAATATCCGATCATGAACAGCGGCCACTTCCAGCCGTTCGTTTCGCGCCGCGTAACCGCGATGGTCGAGATGCATTGCGGAGCGAAGACGAACCAGGCGAGGAAGGCCAGCGCCGTGGGCAGCGGCCAGCCGTGCCGCAAGCGGTCCTCCAGCCTGCCTGTGCCCGATTGGTCGTTCGAGGAATCGATCGAATAGACGGTCGCGATGGCGCTCACCGCGACTTCTCGGGCGGCCATGGCCGGAAGCAACGCCAGCGCGATCTCATGATTGAAGCCGATCGGCTTGACCACGGCCTCGATGCCGGTGGCGATATGGCCCGCGACCGAAACCTCGCTCTGCTTTTGGCCCGGGCCTGCCTGGGGTACGCTCGCAAGCGCCCAAAGGACGATGGTCGTTCCAAGGATGATGGTCCCGGCGCGCTTCAGGAAGATTTCGATGCGCGTGAGAAGGCCGATGAGCACATCCTTGAACGGCGGCCATTGATATTTGGGAAGCTCCATCATGAAGCCCCCGCCGCCGCCCTTCAGTACTCCGCGGCGCAGCGCGAAGGCGGCTAGCAAGGCGCCGGAAATGCCGCAAATATAAAGGCCGAACATTACCAGCCCCTGGAGGCCGATGCCCCACGCCACGCGCGTGTTGGGGATGAACGCGGCGATGATCAACGTGTAGACCGGGATCCGCGCCGAGCAGGTCATCAGCGGAGCGACGAGGATGGTCGTCAGCCGGTCCTTGGGATCTTCAATCGTCCGCGTCGCCATGATCCCGGGAACGGCGCAGGCGAAGCTCGACAGGAGCGGAATGAAGGCGCGCCCCGAAAGCCCGACCCCGTGCATCAGCCGGTCCATCAGGAAGGCGGCGCGGACCATGTAGCCTGTGCCTTCGAGCAGGAGGATGAAGAAGAACAGGATCAGGATCTGCGGCAGGAAGGTGATGACGGCACCGACACCGGCGATCGCGCCGTCGACCAGGAGCGATC
>JBKPOO010000018.1:0-55631 GCA_046733175.1 Pseudomonadota bacterium | reverse complement strand
TGTCCTGGAGGTCGATCTGGTCGCTCGCGGCGGTGTAATAGCCGCCGTTGGTCTGGCTATCGATTCGGATGCCCGCGATCCCCGAGCGATAGATCTTGTTGCGATAGACCTTCGCTCCGACCGTGCCCTCGATGCCGATCCCGCCGGCCCAGGCGCCGTCGCTGCTCACATTGTCTAGGATGCTGATGTTGTAATTCTGGCCGCTGCTCTGATAGCCGATCGACGCGAACGCGTCGTCGCCAACCTTGTCCGCGAGGTTGAACTGCATCGTCACGTTCTTGGAACCGCCGGTGACGTGAAAACCGTCTGCCAAGCTCCCAACGACGACACTATTCTGGATCGTCCCGCGGTCGACGTTGCCGAAATAAATCCCGGCCCCAGCCACTTTCTGCGCCTTCACTCCGTCGACCGTAATGTTGCTGGAATCGAACAAATAGAAACCGTCCGAATTGCCATGTTGCAACCGGCTCGCAGCGTTGGGCGATATGACCTGGAAGCCCTGAACGATGACACCATCACTCTGGGTCACGATGAACGCGCTCCGGTCCGGGGTGAGCGCCTTTAGGATCGTCGAGTCCTTCCCGGCTCCGAAAACCATTACGTTGGTCTTGCCCTGCAGAACCACGATGTCCGAAGTGACGCACGTGCCGGCCGGAAGCTGCAGTGCCTGATTGGACTGAAGGCCACTCAGATTGCTCTTGATCGCGGCCGTGTCGTCACTGATCCCATCGCACGCCAGGCCAGTCGCCGCCTTCACCGTATATCCTGCAGGAATGGCGATGGCTTGTGGAGGGGGAGACGTCGGTGGCGGGCTTGGCGTCCCCGCGGTGTTCGTTGTCGGCTCGGCGGGCGAGCCATCTCCGCCGGAGTCACCCGAGCCGCTGGAGCATGCGCTCGTCGCGGCAGCCGACAGAATCAGGATCAGGACCCGCATACCGCTCATAATAGCCGCCAAAGCTGCGCTTTCCACGCAAAGCTATCTACGGCCGCGTTGGCCGCCCCGTCAGTCGTCGTCCTCGCGTCGCAGCCACTGCCTAGCGGCTAGGAGCAAGAACAATCCTGACGGCGTAAGCCACAGTGCAGCAAGGATTTTCCAGGTCACAATGTCGTGTAGCCTACAGTCGAACGGCCGTGCGAATGATGGGTCAGTTCGCAACCGTCCCAAAATGGGAAAGCGGAATCGAGCAACTCGGAGAGTTTGCGGGGCCGTCAATTGGCGGAGCGGGAGGGATTCGAACCCTCGATACGGTTTTGCCGTATACTCACTTTCCAGGCGAGCGCCTTCGACCACTCGGCCACCGCTCCGCATTTGCCGGGAAGGGCGCCATCTAAGGGCCGGCGAGGCCGCGGGCAAGGTTGCCGCTGAAGGCCGCCGTCCCTAGGTCTGAAGAGCAATGACCCCCGCCGAGCGCCTGTCCGGCCGAATGCCAACCGACGACGATATAGAGGCGGTCGCCCGGCGAACGCTCGACCGCCTGCCCTCTCCTTTCCGCGAAAGCCTTGCGGACATCGTTCTCAGCATCGAGCCTGTCGCGGATTTGGACACGGCTCGAAGCGTGGGCCTCAAGCATCCGATGCAATTGAGCGGTCTCTACCAAGGGATTCCGCTGAATCACCGTAGCATCACGCATTCGGGCATCTTGCCCGAGCGCATCACCCTCTACGGTCGGCCGATCCTGGCGGAATGGCAATCGACGCGGGTCAGCTTCGAACAGCTGGTCGCGCACATTGTGATCCACGAAGTCGGCCATCATTTCGGCTTTTCCGATGAGGACATGCACGCGCTCGAGGACAGCGCGGAGTGAGCGCATTGCTGCGCTTCACGGGAGTGACTCTGCGCCGCGGCGGCCGCCTGCTGTTCGAGGAGCTGGACCTCGAGCTCGGTCCGGGTGAGCGGCTGCAGGTCGCAGGCCCGAACGGGAGCGGCAAATCGAGCCTGATCCGGCTCGCTGCGGGCCTGCTTCGGCAGGAGAGCGGCCTGGTGCAAAGGTCGCCGCTTGCACTGACCGACGATCATATTGCCTTGGACCCCGAACTGATCCTGAGGCACGCTCTCGGATTTTGGGGCGGCGCCGTCGAGCAGGCGATGGTGGACCTGCGCATCGATCATCTCGCCGAGGTTCCGGTGAGACTGCTGTCGTCCGGCCAGCTCAAGCGTGCGTCCCTGGCTCGGGTCGCTGCCTCAAAGGCGCCGTTGTGGCTTCTCGACGAACCGCTCAACGGACTGGACACTGAGGGAGCCAAGCGGCTCGGCGGCCTCGTTGAGCGCCACCTCGAGGCCGGCGGGGCGGTGCTTGCCGCATCGCATCAGCGGCTCGGCGGAGAATGGCGGAAGCTGGAGCTCAACCGACGGGAGGCAACGTGATCGGCGCGCTCATCGCCCGCGACCTGCGCCGGGGGGTGACTGGCTCGGCATGGCTGCCGATCGCATTCTTCCTCCTGGTCGCCGTGCTGGTCCCGTTTGCGATCGGCCCCGACCCAAGGCTACTTTCGCGCATCGGGCCGGGCGCTTTGTGGATCGCGGCGCTGACGGCTGCGCTCCTGCCGATCGAGCGCCTTGTGGAACCCGACCGAGCGGACGGAGTCCTCGACCAGCTCGCGCTTCACGGACTTGCCGAGGAAAGCGTCGCCTTCGCGAAGATCGCGGCGCATTGGCTGACCTTCGCGCCGTTGCTGCTGATCGCCTCGATTCCAGCGGCGGCGCTGCTCGCGATGGACGGCACGTCATTGGCTCGGGTCGAGCTCGCACTGGCAGTCGGAACCCCAGGGCTTGCTGCGCTTGCCGTTGCAGTGGCCTCAGTAACCGCCGGCCTGCCTCGCGCCGGCTCGCTCGCAGGCATCCTCCTTTTTCCGCTTGCTGTGCCGCTGCTGATCTTCGGAGCCGCAAATGCCATCCTGCTCGAAGCGGCGGTATCGCTCCTTCTCACCGCCGGCGCGCCTTTCGTCGCCGGCGCAGCAATCCGCGCCGCGCGAACCTAGTCCTTGGACCAGCGCGCGAAGATTGCGGTGGGAAGCAGCAAACCGCGCGCTTCCTCGCGCACGGCCATCTCTCCAAATTCGACGGTGCCGCCGAGGTCCCCGAATGTCTGCTTTACCAGCTCGCCAATCGCGAGCGCCGACATTCGGACGGCATAGACCGTAAGCACCAGGAAGCGGCTGTCCGAATCGAGGAGCCGGCGGCAATCGGCGAGCAAAGGCGCGAGATTCTCCTCGAGCCGCCACACCTCTCCTTCCGGACCGCGCCCGAATTTGGGCGGGTCGAGCAGGATCCCGTCGTAGCGGCGGCCGCGCCGGACCTCGCGCGCTGCGAACTTGGTCGCATCGTCCACGATCCAGCGGATCGGGCGATCGTCCATGCCGGATAGTGCCGCGTTCGACTTGCCTTGCTCCACGGACTTTTTCGACGCGTCGACGTGAACGAGTCGAGCTCCGACATCGCTCAGTTGAAGAGTCCCGACCCCGGTGTAACCGAACAGGTTGAGCACATCCGCGTCGGCGGAGCGTTCGCGCATCCAATCCCATTGCGGCGCCATGTCGGGGAAGAAGCCTAAATGGCGGAACGGCGTCAGCGAAGCGTTGAACCGTGCTTTCCCGCGCGACAATTGCCATTGCTTCGGCACGGGGCCGTGCTGGACCCAGCGTCCGCCGCCCTCCTCATCCGAACCAGGAACGAATGTCGCGTCCGGGTTCCAGTCGTCGCGCGCTTGCGCCCACATCGCCTGACCTTCGGGACGCACGACCGTGATGGACCCATAGCGCTCGAGTTTCTGGCCGTTGCCGGAGTCGATCAGGCCCCAATCCGTCCAAGGCTCCGCCACCAACGTCGTGAGATTGGTCACGCCTGAAACTAGGCAGCGAGCGCCAGCTGCGCACCGACCGATGCGATCGCGGCGCGCCCGTCGGCCATCGTCGCGGCTCCGGCAGCCTTGGCCGCCGCGGCGTCGACCGCCCTCAGTTGCTCGAGCACTTCGTCGGTCTCGAGGATCCTCCCGAACACCTCGATCGATCGTGCCATATGGTCGGCGCGAGCCTGTGGTGTCTCCATCGCCATCAACAATCCTGCCTCGAGCTGCGCCCGCGCTCGAACGACTTCGGCCTCGCCGAGCGTCTCCACCGCGTCGGCGAGCACCGAGCGCGCGAGATGCATTGAGTCGACCGCCCGGCTCCGGTCGGCTGCACAGCTCATCGCGACGACTCCCGTGTCGGCATAGGCTTGGCTCCACGCGCTCACCGAATATGCGAGGCCCCGCTCCTCGCGCAGCTCCTGGAAGAGGCGCGACGACATTCCGCCGCCCAGCGCCTGGACGAAGACCGACAGCGCTGGAATTCGCGGATCTCCGGCCGCCATTCCCGGAAGAGCGAGGCACCAGTGCGCCTGTTCGAACTCGCGGCGGTCGTTTCGAACTCCGCCCGTGAATTCGGCGCGGCCGATCGGCACTCCCGGCCAATTCTCCAGATCGCCGAAGAGCCTCTCGGCGCACTTCAAGATGTGGTCCGCATCGACCTTTCCGCTGGCCGACAGAATCAGCCGCGAAGGAACGAGCTCGCCTTCGATCCACGACAGGCAATCATCGCGTTTGATCGCTTGGAGGGTCTCGGCCCGGCCGAGAATCGAACGGCCGAGCGGCTGGCCTTCGAACGCCGCCTGAAAGACATGTTCGTGGACAAGGTCGTCGGGCGAATCGACAACCTCGCCGAGCTCGGAAAGGATGACGACCTTTTCGCGCTCGAGGTGGTCTTCAGCGAGATGGGGCGAGCGTACCATATCGGTCAGGATTTCGCAGAGCAGCTCCGCGTCCTTCGCGAGCGTCCGGCCGTAAAAGACCGTTTGGTCGCGCGCGGTCCACGCGTTGATCGCCCCACCGACGTCCTCGATCGCTTCCGCCAGCGCGCGCGTGTCGCGGCTGCCCGCGCCCTTGAACACCATATGTTCGACGAGATGCGCGAGGCCTGAGAGGTGCTCGGGCTCGGACCGGGAGCCGACCTGCGCGTATAGCCCGATTGCGACGGACTCTGCGCCCGGCATCGGATCGACCGCCACGGTCAGCCCGTTCGAAAGCCGATGCAGTTCTCCGCTCATGCCTTTGCCGACCTCCCCCGCTTCACGATCGCAATAGCGTAGATGATGAGCGCAGCGACAGCCAATGCGAACCACGTCGCGGCATACATTCGGTGACCTGACGGACTGATCGGACTGACCGATTCGACGCTCGGCGGACGGCTCGGTTCGAGCCCCGGCGGAGAGGTCGCGGCCACCAGACGCATGCGCGTCCGCTTGTCCGGTACGATGATTCCGCTGACCGGCCCGCCGGGCCAGTCGATCCTGGCGTTGGGGTTCTTCGACCAGCCGACCTCGACGCTCATCCCCGGACCTTGAGCGCCGGTCGCGCAATCGATGATCTGCACATAGCCCGGTTCGCCCGACCGATTCTCACCTGCAATGGCAGATTTGCCGATGGGCCGAAGGCAAACTCCGGTGGCATGGCGGAACAGCGGCAGTTGGTCGCTCTTGATCGGCGCGGTCGGCCAGGTGATTGGAGGCAGTTTCTCGGCCGCCGCAAATCGCGCGAGCAGCTCTTCCTTCCATACCGCGCGCTTCAGCTGCCAGACGCCAAGGCCGACGAGAACGGTGATGGCGCCGGCGACGACCAGCGTCGACACAAGCGGAATGCGTTTGGTCATTCGACCATACGTCCTTCGCCAGCGCGGTGCTTATATTCCTGGGACAGGAGCACGGCCTTTGCGACGCGCAGCCCGCCGATAGTCAGCGCGGCAGCGACCGGAAGCCATATGAGGTGCACCCACCATGGCGGCTCGGCCGCCGCGTCGAGCACGAGCGCGGCGGCGACCACGATCGCGCCGACGATCAGGATCAGGAACGCGGCCGGCCCGTCGCCGACGTTGAAACTCGAAAAATCCAGCCCGCAGCCGCTGCACCGGTCCGCGAAACGAACCCAGCCCGCGAACAGGCTCTTCGCGCCGCACTTCGGGCATCTCCCGGCAATCGCCGCCGTCAGCGGGGAATCCCCGCTCATCGTCAGGGCGTGTGCGGCGCGCCCCAGCCGCCCCAGACGTATATGGAGGTGAAGAGGAACAGCCATACGACATCGACGAAATGCCAATACCAGGCCGCCGCCTCGAAGCCGAAATGCTGCCTGGGCGTGAAGTCGCCGCGGAATGCGCGCAGGAGGCAAACGGTGAGGAAAATCGTTCCAACGATCACGTGGAAGCCGTGGAAGCCGGTCGCCATGAAGAAGGTCGCGCCGTAGATGTTGCCCTTAAAGGCGAAGGGAGCGTGCGCATATTCATAGGCCTGGATGCTGGTGAACAGCATGCCAAGAGCGATGGTGCAGGCGAGACCCTTCTTGAGCCCGTCGCGGTCGCCGTGAATCAGTGCGTGGTGCGCCCAGGTGACTGTCGTTCCCGAGCACAGCAGGATCAGCGTGTTGAGCAGCGGGAAGCCCCACGGGTTCAGCACTTCGACGCCCTTCGGCGGCCATTGGTGCCCCACCGAATCGACCATCGACGGGAAGAGCGCGGAATCGAAGAACGCCCAGAACCAGGCGAGGAAGAACATCACCTCCGAAGCGATGAACAGGATCATTCCATATCGCAGGTGCAGCTGGACGACCGGCGTATGATCGCCACCGTGCGCCTCTTTGATGACGTCGGTCCACCACAGGTACATTGTCGCAATCACCCCCGCGATGCCGACGAAGATCGTGACCGGGCCGAACCGGTTTTCATGGAACCACATGACCAGACCGCCGAACAGGAACAGCGCCGAAAGCGCGCCGATCAGCGGGTTCGCGCTGGGTTCAACGAGATGATAGTCGTGGTTCTTTGCACCGGCCATTTCGTTCGTGCTTTCCTCGTATCCTTGGTGAGAGGCTCTAGCGGCCTGTACCGCTGCTTTCCACCTTGTAAAATGTGTAGCTGAGCGTGATCTCGTCGATCGCCTTTGTGCCGTCGTCCTGGCGAAGCTTCGGATCGACATAAAAGATGACCGGCATCTTGACGCTCTCGCCGGGCTGAAGGGTCTGCTCGGTGAAGCAGAAGCATTGGATCTTGTTGAAATATTGCCCGACCGTATCGGGCGTCACGTTCCACACGGCCTGGCCTGTGATCGGCCGAGCGCTGAGATTCTTTGCCTCATAGTAGATCGTCGTCCGGGCCCCCGGCGAGATCCGCACATGATTCTGGACCGGCTCGAACCGCCACGGCAGCTTCGGGTCGACGTTGGCATCGAAGCGCACTCCGATCGACCCGGCTACCGCGCCTGGCGCCTTCTCGGCACGAAGCGGCGTGCCGTCGAAACCCGTCAGCTGGCAGAAGGCGCGGTAAAGCGGCACCGAGGCGAAGGCCAGCCCAAGGAACCCGAGCGCAACAAGCGCCATCATCAGCGCCGTCCGATTATTTCTATGAGCTGCCGCGGTCACCAATTGAGGCTCGCCTTGGCGATGGTGATGAAGAACATCAGGACCACGAACGCTCCCAGCAGCCAGGCCAGGACCTTGGCCCGTCCACGCTGGCGACGAATGATCTCACTTTCGACTTCAGGCATCAGGCGACCCAGCGGTCCACGACCAACGCGGTGAACAGAGCGAAGAGATAGAAGACGGAATAAGCGAAGAGATGCTTCTCAGCCGCCATCTGCGACGGCTCGGATGAGCGGTTCGCCAGCACGCGGCCCGCAAGTATGACGAATATGACGCTCAGAATTACCGCCGATACGCCGTATACCGGACGAGTGAGCTCAAGCGGCCACGGAGCGACCGCCGCCGCGGCCATCGGCAGGCTGTAGAGGAAAATCTGCTTCCGGGTGTGCTCGATGCCCGCGACCACCGGGAGCATCGGGATTCCCGCGGCCGCATAATCCGATCGAACGAAGAGCGACAGCGCCCAGAAATGCGGCGGGGTCCAGAGGAAAATGATCGCGAACAGAAGCGCCGGCAGAAGGTCGATCCGGCCCGTCGCAGCGACCCATCCGATCAGCGGCGGAAAGGCTCCGGCGGCGCCTCCGATCACGATATTCTGCGCCGTCCTCGGCTTCAGCCACACAGTGTAGATCAAAACGTAGAACAGGATGGAGGCAGCGAGCAGCACGGCAGCGAGCCAGTTGGTCGCAAGCTCCATGAGGATCACCGAGAAAAATCCGAGGCCGACGCCGAAATGGAGCGCGCTCTGACGGTCCATTCGTCCGGCGGGCAGGGGGCGCGTCGCCGTCCGCCGCATCTTGGCGTCGATCTCCGCCTCGTACCATTGGTTGAGCGCGCCGCACGCCCCGGCCCCGAGAGCGATGCACAGGATCGCGGTGAAGCCGAGCGCGAAGGGCGGAAGCTGCGGAGCGGCCAGCATTCCGGCAAGCCCCGAAAATACGACGAGGCTCATGACTCGCGGCTTGGTAAGCGCGAGGAAGTCGCGCCAGTCGGCCGGCAGCGCGGCCGCGTCGGTGATTTCGATGGCGGGCATCGGCGCGGCCTATAAGCACTTGGATAGAAGTCGCAAAGCCCGGTGTGGCGCCGTTCATCGAGCCTTTGCTATGGCGACGCCATGATCAAACTCGCCATTGCCGCCGCTTTGTCCGCCGCGCTTGCCAGCCAGGCTCCGCCGGTCAAGCCGAGCGAACCCGCCGCCCCGCCCGCCGCAACCAGCGACCTTGTCCCGGTTGCGATCGACACCAGCCTCGGACGAATTGTCGTTGCGTTGGACAAGAGTCATGCGCCGATCACCACCGGCAACTTTCTCCATTACGTCGATGCGCACCGCCTCGATGGCGAGACCATTTACCGCGCCATGCACGTGCCCGGCGGGAAGCCGGGCGACGGCCTCATCCAGGGAGGCGTACGCAGCGACTCGCGCAAACTCTACCCACCTATCGCCCATGAGCCGACGAGCCAGACCGGCATCAAGAATGCCGCCGGCGCGATTGCCATGGCGAATGGCGGGCCCGGAACGGCACGGGCCGATTTCTTCATCCTCACCACTGACATGCCCGCGCTTGACGCATCCGCGAGCGATCCCGGCTTCGCCGCCTTCGGCCGGGTGGTTGAAGGCATGGATGTGGTGAAGGCGATCCTCGACGCGCCCGTGTCGCAAACGAAGGGCGAAGGCCCGATGAGGGGACAGATGCTCGATCCGCCGATCAAGATCATCAAGGCGACGCGTTTAAAATGAGCAGACGGCGGCGTTGAACCTCGGAGCGTCGATGGCGCCCTTACGGGCTGCGATGCCGCGGACAAAAACCAGACAGCGCCTCCAGCACGATCTTAACATGCTCCACAAGGCCCTGAGCGATTATGAGGCCGGCTATATGAAGCACCTCGACGAGGTCGAGCTGGCCCGGTTTATCGAGAGCATCACTCGTCGGATCGCCGATATCGACGCGAAGATCGATGCGCTCGGCGGCGCATAGAAAAACGCCCCGGCCATACGACCGGGGCGCCCCCTTTCCCTTGGTCGGGCCGACCTAGTCGATCCTCGGCAGGGTCGAATATTGGTGGAACGGCGGCGGGCTCGACAAGGTCCATTCGAGCGTCGTCGCGCCCTCGCCCCACGGATTGTTCGGCGCTTTCTTGCCGGCCGCAAGCGACCAGAACAGGTTGACGAAGAAGATCGCGACGCCCGCCACCGTGATCATGTAGCCGATCGTCGAGATGCGGTTCCATTCGGCGAAGGCCGGTGTGTAGTCGGGAATGCGCCGCGGCATTCCGGCGAGGCCGAGGAAGTGCTGCGGGAAGAACACCAGGTTCACGCCGATGAACATCAGGAAGAAGTGAAGCTTGCCGAGCAGCTCGTTATACATCTTCCCGCTCATTTTCGGGAACCAGTAATAGAAGCCGCCGAAGATCGCGAACACCGCGCCGAGGCTCAGCACATAATGGAAGTGCGCCACGACATAATAGGTGTCGTGCATGTAATTATCGACGCCGCCGTTGGCGAGCACGACGCCGGTGACCCCGCCGACCGTGAACAGGAAGATGAACCCGATGGCCCACAGCATCGGCGTTTCGAAGCTGATCGAGCCGCCCCACATGGTCGCGATCCAGCTGAAGATCTTCACGCCGGTCGGCACCGCGATGATCATCGTCGCAGCCGTGAAATACATCTTCTCGTTCACGTTCATTCCGGTCGTGAACATATGGTGCGCCCAGACGACGAAGCCGACGACCCCGATCGCGACCATGGCGTAGGCCATTCCGAGATAGCCGAAGACGGGCTTGCGGCTGAAGGTGGCCACGATCTGGCTGATCATTCCGAAGCCCGGGAGGATCAGGATGTAGACCTCCGGGTGGCCGAAGAACCAGAAGAGGTGCTGGTAAAGCACCACGTTGCCGCCACCCGACGCGTCGAAGAAGGCGGTGCCGAAATTGCGGTCCGTCAGAAGCATGGTGATCGCACCCGCGAGGACCGGCAGCGACAGCAGCAGCAGGAAGGCTGTAACCAGAACGGACCAGACGAACAGCGGCATCTTGTGCAGGGTCATGCCCGGCGCGCGCATGTTGAAGATGGTCGTGATGAAGTTGATCGCACCGAGGATCGAGCTCGCGCCCGCGAGGTGGAGCGAGAAGATCGCCATGTCGACCGCCGGCCCGGTCGCGCCCGAAGTCGAAAGCGGCGCATAAAGAGTCCAGCCGTTGCCCGCGCCGAGCCCCGTTCCGCCGGAGACCATCGTCGATCCGAGAAGCAAGCCGAATGAGGGAATCAGCAGCCAGAAGCTGATGTTGTTCATTCGCGGAAAGGCCATGTCCGGAGCGCCGATCATGAGCGGCACGAACCAGTTGCCGAAGCCACCGATCATCGCCGGCATGACCATGAAGAAGACCATGATGAGGCCGTGAGCGGTGATCAGCACGTTCCAGTGATGAAGCGCTTCGTCGAACGTGGCCCCGCCGCCCGCGCCGATCGGCCAGGCATGGTTGAGAACCTGGATTCCGGGCTCCATCAGCTCCCAGCGCATGATGCCTGAAATCGCGCCGCCGATGACGCCCGCGACGATCGCGAAGATCAGGTAGAGCGTGCCGATGTCCTTGTGGTTCGTCGACATGAACCAGCGGACGAAGAAGCCCGGCTTGTGGTCGGCCTCGTGATGCGCGTGCTCATGCTCTTTGAGCTTCAGGGCGTCGGCGGAAATGGTGCTCATGGATACTCGTTCCGGTTCTTAGTTTGCCGTTGCGGCCTGGTTGGTCGCGGCGGGTTTGGCTGCGTTGGGCTCGCCGGCCTCAGCCGGCTGTGGCTGCGCGGCGGCGGCCGAAGCCGGTGCGGCGGCGGGCTTCGCCCCGGGCAGCGTTCCGCCCTTCGACGCGATCCATTGCTGGAATTGCGCCGGAGTCACGACCTCGACGTTGATCGGCATGTAACCGTGGCGGGCGCCGCACAGCTCCGAACACTGGCCGTAATAAACGCCGGTCTTGTTCGCATCGACTTTCACCCACGTCTCATTGAGCTGGCCCGGGTTCGCGTCGAGCTTGGTCCAGAAGGCAGGAACCGCGAAGCTGTGAATCACGTCGTCCGCGGTGATGATGAACTTCACGACCTTGCCGGCCGGAAGGACCATCCGCTCGTCGGCGGCGAGCAGGGGCGGACCGTCGGCGTCGGTGCGGAAACGATCACCGGCCTTCAAGGTCGGATCACCCTTTTCCTTCAGGATATTGCTGTCGAAGGACACGCCGTAATCCGGATATTCGTAGCTCCAATACCATTGGTGCCCGGTGACTTTGACCGTCACGTCCGCAGGCGGAGGGGTATATTGATGCCTCAGCAGCCGGATCGACGGGATCGCGATCGACACAAGGATAAGGACCGGGAGCAGCGTCCAAACCACTTCGATCATCGTGTTGTGCGAGTTGCGCGACGGGGTCGGATTAGCACCGCGGCGGAAGCGAACCATCACGTAAAGGAGCAGGCCGAGGACGATGACGCTGATCACGGTAATCGTGATCATCAGCCAGACATTGTGAAAATGAAGAGCTTCCTCACCGATCGGCGTGACTTGCGTCTGGATACCCTTGGCGCCGGGAATCGGCATTCCGATGTTCGGATTCGGAAGGGCATGGCCGACGCTTCCGGGAACGATCGGAGCAGGCGCGGCGGCTGCGGCCGGAGCTGGCGCAGCTGCGGCGGAATTCGTGGCGGGAGATCCGGTCGGCGCCTGTGCGGCCGCAGGTGTAAGCCCAGCGGCGGCCAAAGCGATCGCCCATCCAATCAATCTCATTTGTACCCCGGCATCATTCGTTGGGTTGGCGGATACGCGGGCCCGCGCTCCTCCTCGGTTGCGGCCCCCTATAGGCGCGGGTTCCCAACGCCTCAAGCGCCTGTCGCTGGGGGGTGTTGAAGGGCCGGTTCCCCCGGCCTAATGGCTCTTCGCGACAGCCATGACCGACGATGAAATCCTCGCCGAGTTCCGCGCCTCCGATGCCTTGCTCGAGGGCCATTTCATCCTTTCGTCGGGGCTTCGAAGTCCGCGCTACCTGCAATGCGCGCGGGTGCTTATGGATCCGGCCCGAGCCGAGCGGCTCGCCCGAGCGCTCGCAGCCAAGCTGCCGTCCGACGTGCGCGATTCCGTCGAGGCCGTGGTCTCTCCGGCGATGGGCGGGGTGATCATCGGCCATGAAATGGGCCGCGCGCTTGGACGTCCTGCGATGTTCCTCGAGCGGCCTCAGGGCGTGTTCGAGCTCCGCCGCGGATTCCGGCTCGAACCGGGCACGAAGGTTTTGATGGTCGAGGACGTGGTCACCACCGGCCTGTCGTCGCGCGAAGCGATTGAGTCGGTGCGCCAGGTCGGAGCGGAGGTAATCGCCGAGGCCGCCTTGGTCGATCGGTCGTCGGGCAAGGCCGAGCTCGGGGTGCCATTCCATCCTTTGATCCGGATCGACGTGCCGACGTACGAGGCCGACGCGCTTCCGCCCGATCTTGCCGCAATTCCGCCCGTCAAACCGGGGAGCCGAGCAGCGGCTTGACCCAGCGGCTTCGCCTCGGCGTCAATATCGACCATGTCGCGACGATCAGGAACGCGCGCGGCGGCGATCATCCCGATCCGGTGCGCGCCGCGATCCTCGCCGCCGACGCCGGCGCCGACGGGGTCACCGCGCATCTTCGCGAGGATCGGAGGCACATTACCGACGAGGATATCGACCGTCTGATGGCGGAGATCGCGCTGCCGCTGAACCTCGAAATGGCGGCGACTGAGGAGATGCTCGAAATCGCCCTTCGCCACCGGCCGAATGCCGCCTGCATCGTTCCGGAGAAGCGTGAGGAGCGGACGACCGAAGGCGGGCTCGACGCGGCCGGGCAGCACAACCACCTCGCTTATTATGTCGACAAACTCGGCTCGGCCAACATCCGGGTCAGCCTGTTCATCGAGCCCACCGAGGAACAGGTCGCGGCGGCCGTCCGCCTCGGGGCGCCGGTCGTCGAATTCCATACCGGCCGCTACGCCCACGTCGACGGCGAGGAGCGCATCGCCGAGCTGAAGCGGATCGCCGACTGCGCCGCGCTTGCGGTCAAGAACGGGATCGAGCCCCACGCGGGCCACGGCCTCACCTTCGACAATGTGGTCCCGGTCGCCGCCATCCCGCACCTCGCCGAATTGAACATCGGCCATTTCCTGGTGGGCGAAGCGATCTTCACCGGCCTCGACGCCAGTGTCCGCCGGATGCGCGAGCTGATGGACGAAGCTCGTGGTTAGCTCCTCCCCGGAACGGGGAGGGGGACCGGCCGGCGCAGCCGGACGGTGGTGGGGGCCCATCGTCGAGCCCTCGCAAATTCTGTGGGCCCCCTCCACCATGTTCCACATGGTCCCCCTCCCCGTTCCGGGGAGGATTTGATGATCGTCGGCATCGGATCGGACCTGTGCAACATCGAGCGGATCCAGAAATCGCTCGACCGCTGGGGCGATAAATTCCTCAACCGGGTCTTCACCGACATCGAACGCTCCAAAGCCGCATCCAGGCCGCACACGATCGCCGGAACGCTGGCCAAGCGCTTCGCGGCGAAGGAAGCTTTCTCGAAAGCGGTCGGCACCGGCTTCAGGCGCGGCGTCTATATGAAGGACATCGGAGTCGTTAATCTTGCGTCCGGGCAACCGACCCTAAAGCTCTCCGGCGGAGCGAAGGCGCGGCTTGACGCCCTTGCGCCGGAAGGCCACGCCATCGACATACATCTGACGATGACCGATGATCATCCATGGGCGCAGGCCTTCGTCATTCTGACCACCCGCAAGCTGGAGCCGTAATCTGTTGACCGACACTGTCCCCGAGGCTCCTGCGGACGAGGTGCCTCCACCCGTAACCGAAGCCAAGAAGTCGCCCGACAAGGGCTCGGCTCTATGGCGCGAGATCAAGGGCTTGTTGTGGGTGCTGCTGGCCGTGCTCGCCTTCCACAGCTTCATCGCCAAGCCCTTTTACATTCCGTCCGAATCGATGATGCCGGGCCTCTGGACCGGCGACCGACTGGTCGTCAGCAAATATCCGTATGGCTGGTCCTATGTCTCGCCGACGATTCCCAATCCGTTCGCCATTTTCCGCTCGCTCGTCCTTCGCTCGGGTGAATCCTGGGGCATCACATTGCCGTTCATGAGCGGCCGGGTGCTCGGCAAGATGCCCGAACGCGGCGACATCGTGATCGTCACCCCGCCCGGCCGGAACGAGGATTATATCAAGCGCGTCATCGGCCTTCCGGGCGACACGCTTCGGATGATCAACGGAACCCTCATCATCAACGACAAGCCCGTGAAGCGCGAGCGCCGTCCGGCGGCGATGATCCCGGTCGATCGCAACCTGCCGTGCGGAATGCCCGGAAGGGACGGGAACCTGCTTCCCTACCGGACGACCGGATCCGACGGCCGCGCCTTCTGCCGAGTTCCGGTCGTCCGGGAGACTTTGCCCAACGGACGCAGTTTCGACACCGTCGAACTCGGCCGGTCGAGCGAGGACGATTTCGGCCCAGTCCGAGTGCCGCCAGGCCATCTCTGGCTGATGGGCGACAACCGTGACGATTCGGCGGACAGCCGCGTCGCCGAATTCGCCGGGGGCCTCGGCGGGCCCGTGCCGTGGGAAAATATCGGCGGCCGCGCCGAATTCATCACTTTCTCACTCGACGGATCCACCGTCTGGTATAACCCGCTGACTTGGGTCCCGGCATTCCGGCCCGGCCGCGCCGGCCAATCGCTGCGGCATAGCTAAAGGGTCTGGACGAATGGCCAGGGCACCCCGCCGCAAAGCCGTTCAGGCCGAACCGGCGGGCGGGCGTCCGCCAACCACCGAGCCGCATATCGAGCGGCCGGGCCCCGCCGAGTTCCGCGATCCGCTTGTCCGGCGCGAAATGCAGAAGGCCGCCGTGTGGCTGGGCATGGCGCTTGCCATCGTCGGGATCATCGTTCTCGCCCAGCCGCTGCTCCTGATCGTCGGCGGTGCGATTTTTGCGGTCTTCCTCGACGGCGGCACGCGCGCGCTTGGGCGGTGGATCCCGCTTCCGAGGGCCTATCGGCTGCTTCTCACGATCATCCTCGGATTCGGTTTCTTGGGATGGGTTTTTTGGTTCGCCGGAACCACAATCGCGGCGCAGTTCGAGGCTCTGCGGATCGTCGTCACGGAACAGTTCAACCGGTTAATGGGGTTCGCCGCGTCCCTGGGCCTCCTCCCACGCGGCCAAAGCGGCGATCTCGGGACTCAATTGCTGGGGTCGGTCGGGCGGCTGACCAGCGCTCTCGGAACAGCCATCGGCGCAGTGACCAGCTTCATCGCGATGATCGTCATCGGCATTTTCCTCGCCGCGGAGCCTAGGATTTACGATCGCGGGATCGCTTGGATGCTTCCCCTGAGGCACCGCGCCGGCTTCTACCGGATCGCGGCGCATGTCGGCTTCACGCTCCGGCGCCTGCTGTTCGGCCGTCTGGTCGGAATGATCTTCGAAGGCTTCTTCACCTGGTTCATGCTGGCGGAAGTCAGCCAGATCATCGGGGTCGGCCCGATCCCCATGGCCGCGCTCCTCGGGCTTGTCACCGGAGTGCTCGCCTTCATCCCCAATATCGGCGCGATCACATCGGGGGTGCTGATGGTCGCGGTCGGGTTCAGCGCCGGCCCACAACAAGGCATCTATGCGATCTTCGTCTATTTCTTCGTCCAGAACATCGACGGCTATTTGGTCGTGCCGTACATCGCTCGCCGGACGGTCGACCTGGCTCCGGCCGTGGTGCTCGCGATGCAGCTTCTGATGGGTGCCTTGTTCGGGATCCTCGGAGTGCTGTTCGCCGATCCGATCCTGGCGACGTTGAAGGTGGTGCTCGTCGACCTCAGCAATCAGCAGGCGGCGAGAGAACGGCAGTCGCCGCAGCTCGTCGACGGGTAGGAAGTCCAGCTATTGCTGCGGCTGCGGTTGCGGGCCGCTCTGCATCATGGCCGCCCCGCCCCGGACGATCTTCCGCACCTGGACGTCGAAGGTCAGGTGCTCGCCAGTGAATCCCGGCGGCGCTTCGCCGCTCCGGAACGCGAGGCTCTTCGGCATGGTGAAGTGATAACGGCCGCCTTCCTTCATCTTCGCCATGGCTTCGGCGAAACCGGGGAAGACTCCGCCCATGACGAAGGGCTGCGGCCCGCCATGCGTATCGCTGCTGTCGAACACGGTCCCATCGTCGGCGGTCAGGATATAATCCATCACCGCAGCGTCGTTGGGGCCGATGGGTTCGCCCGTTCCCGCCTTCATCGTCCGGAACTGGAGGCCGGTCTCGCTGACGTCGGGACGCAGTTTGCCCGCGCCGATCCAGGCGAGCCCGATCGCTGTCGCAATGATGAAGATGAAGCCAAGCCACAGCTTCACGGTCCGGCCGGTCGTGGCGGGACGGTGAGCGGCTTCGGCGACGGACACGGCTTGGGCGCGCTAGGTCTAGCGGGCGCCTTCGCGCTCGGCGCGCTTGCGCTCGAGCTTGCGGGCGCGGCGGATCGCGGCGGCCCGCTCGCGGGCGCGCTTTTCCGAAGGCTTCTCGTAATGACGGCGCAGCTTCATTTCGCGGTAGATGCCCTCGCGCTGCAGCTTTTTCTTGAGGGCGCGCAGCGCCTGCTCGACATTATTGTCGCGAACGATGATCTGCATGTAACCCGTCACAACCCTTCTAAGGTATGGAATAGCGGCCGTCAGAGGCACACCTCGGCGGCGGCGCGGCCTTTAGCAGGGGCACGCCGACGCTTCAAGGCGTTTCCAAATCGTGACTCCTGCGGTGAACCGAGCCTCTTTAACGGTGGAGGGAGCAACATGAACGAATGGGTTATCGGCCATTAACCCTTTGAATGATAAACAGGCTGCTTCGTTCGGGAGGGTAGCGGGTGTCACTGAATCGGCGGGAGTTGTTGCGCATTGGGGCAATGGCAGCGGGGGGAGCGATCCTTTCCTCGTCGGCCAACTCGCAGATCCTGTCGGGCGTCAGCTATTCGCCGCTGACCGGGTCGGCCGACCCGCTCGCGCCGCTTCCCGCGGCGCCGATGTCGCAGCCGACGCTGTCCGTTCCGGCCGGGATCAATCCGCAGCTCCTTGAAAGGGCGAAGGCCGCTCTGAATTCGCACCAGGTCTGGCCGCGTGACACGATCGGCGTGGTCGATTTCTCGCTTCCGTCGAGCGATCCGCGATTCCACGTCGTCGATCTCCGCAACGGCAAAGTCGACAGCTATCGCGTCGCTCACGGCCGCGGCTCCGATCCCGATCACTCGGGCTTCGTCGAGCGTTTCTCGAACAATTTCGGCTCCTACGCGAGCTCCAACGGGACCTATGTCACCGGCGATTATTATGACGGCAAGTACGGGCTTTCGATGAAAGTCCGCGGGCTCGATTGGTCAAACTCCAATGCCGAGCCGCGCGCCATCGTGATCCACAACGCCTGGTATGCCGAGGACGACATGATCCCGCTGCACGGCAAGCTCGGCCGCTCCGAAGGCTGCTTCGCGATGTCCCGCGAGAACCAATATGCAGTCATGCGCCGCCTTGCCGGCGGACGGATGATTTACGCCGATAAACTCGCGTAACGCGCGAAGCCGCTTCAATCCCGCGTTTTCCGCCAGGCCGCCAGGGCTTTTGACCGGTCGATCAGGTCGGAAACGTCCCGGCCATCCAACTCGCTGTCGAAGCGAAGACCCAATAATCCGCCCTCTTGCCACCTGACCACGGCCGCACGGCCGAGCGTTCCGCAGTCCAGCGTGACCGGGGTTCCGACGCAAAGGCTTGAGGCGCAATTCACCTTCGCGCCGCCGGGAGAAAGGTCGAGAAGCTGGACGGAGTGACGTTCTTTCTTGACCTGAAGAAAGGCCGGCAACGCGACCGGCACGCGCGGATAAAGGCGACGGTCGGCATAGGGACCATCGTCCTCAGGAGTCGGAACGGGGCTTGCCATCATTATCTCGCTTCGGGCGATGGCCTACCATGCCGGGGCTTCCAGAGAGTAAACGCCGAATGCGCGCAACTTGCGCGGACGGACTCGCCCAGCGTGCCGGCTTAGAAGAAGGTCGCGAAAAACTCCCATTGCGCGCCCAGTCCGAGCGGGTCGTCAGATGGAGTGCATTGGTCGACCGTGAGCTGTTCATCCCGAAAGGCATTGGCCTCTTTGGCGCGGCTATATTGGCATTGCGCCCGGGTCTCGAAATAGCAGATTTCCATGCCCCCGAAGACCAGGCAGAAGGAGCTATCGGAAGTGGGCGGTTGAGCCATCGCCGCAGTGGCCGGAACACACGGGATGAGCAAAGCCGTCGCCGCTAAAAAGCGAAACATCTTCATAACCGACTCCCCTTGTTTCGCGGCGCGGGAGTGTCGGCCAAGATTCGCTTAATGTCCAGCAGGCTAACGGAAGTTAACCCCCCTTTCGAGGGCGCGGAAAACCGGCCGCTTACCGGGTCGCCACCTGGTCGGGCTTCGGTTGAGGCTTCGGCTTGGGCGGACTCAAGCTCGCACCGCCGTCCTTCATCATCAGCGCTTTCATCGCCTTGCCGTCGCGTCCGTACAAATCGTTGTACTGGACGATTCGGCCATCGAGCAACGCGGCCGAGCTGAAATAGACGATGTAGACGGGGAGCGGCTTCACGAAGTTCGCCTGGACGGTCTTCTTGCTCTCGAGCGCGGCCTGGATCTTGTCGGGGGTCCACTCGCCGGCATCATCGCCCAAAAGCTGGGTCGCGAGATCGAGGATGTGCTGAGTTCGGACGCAACCATGGCTGAGCGCGCGGGTGTCGGCGTTGAAGCGGCTCCGCGCATTCGTGTCGTGAAGGTAGATGGCCTTGGAATTGGGCATGACGAACTTGATCTGGCCGAGCGCGTTGGTCGGCCCCGGCGGCTGTCGCCAGCGCAGGATCTTGCCGTCCGGGCCCTTGAACGGGACGAAACCCTTCTTTCCCGCAGCCTCCTTCTCGATGCTCTTTGGCACCTCCCACCAGGGATTGAGAATCACACCGACCGCCGTCGCGGAAAGCTGGGGCGTCGGAGTCGAGAGCTTGCCCGCGATCGCCCGCTGCTTCCACCGGTTCACGCCGTTTTCGACCAGCGTCGCGTGGAATCCCGGCACGTTCACGATGATATATTTCTGGCCGAGGTCGCGCGGCAGCCAGCGCCACCGGTCCATGTTCAGCTTGATCCGGCCGATCTTGGCCGCGTCGGTCGCCGGCGTCGTCGCCAGGGCGAGCTTCAGCGCGGCATATTGCGGATGCGTCGGAAGAAGTCCCGTCAGCGCGCCGGTGATATTGTGCTGGGCGAGCGCGGAGCGCAGCAGCGCATCCTGCTTGGCCGCATCGAGATCGGGATCGGCGAGGAACCAGTCGATCCTCGCCGAGCGTTTGACGTGCCCGAGCGCGAGATCCGACGACACGCGGTTGAAGCGATCGGTTGCCTCGGCCGACAATCGGGCAGGGTCGCCCGAGGCGAGCGCCGCCATCAGCCCGTCCGGATCGTAATCGGCCGGATTGAGGCCTTCTGCGCCGATCCTCTGGATGAAGGACAGGAGGTCGATTGCGCTACGCTGATCCCAGACGGCCGGCGGCAGCGGCGGGGGCGGCGGAGGTGGCGGTTGCTGCTGCTCCCCTTGCGGCTGGGGCGTATAGTCGGGGTTCGCCGCGTTCTGGCCGGTGCCGGGAAGCGACGCGGCAGGTTTGCCAGTCACCGGCCGAGCCGGCGCAGGGCCGGCTTGCGTCGGCCTCGCCTGGGCATGAAGCGCAGCGGGCAACAGAGCCGCCGCGGAAAACAGGAGGAAGCTATTCAGACGCGCGTCCATCGCGACCAAGCCCTTCAATTTCAAGGATATCCCCATCAACCATTCCATCAATACACGCGATGAACGCCGCTCGCCAGTGACGCGTTGGACACAATCGCCAAGGAACTGACTTCCTGAGGAAAACCAATCCTTAAGCGGCTGCGGATTATGGCTGAGGCAGCTTATGGGGAGTTGTGCGTTGGCCTCAGGTTTTTTTCTCGACGGCGGGATGATTCCGCGCTCGGAACGGCGCTCGATCGACGAACGCGGTGAGGCGCGCGCGCCTTATGCATCGAGCACGGCCGTGCTCGAGTTCCGCGGCCGAAATCACGTCGTCCGCCTCGTCAATGTGTCCGGGTCGGGCGCTATGGTAATCTTTCCCTACGTGCCGCATATCGGTGAGACGCTGAGACTCCAGCTGCTTGACCGTGGACAGGTATCGGCACAGGTCAGATGGGTGAAGGATGGCCGGGTCGGACTGTCTTTCGCCGGGGGAGACTAGCTCAGCCGATGGAGATGAGCTTTTCGATGATCAAGGCGCGTATCGCCGAAGACCATAGCGAGCGGAGGCAGGCCTCCCGCTATCGCGTCGCGCTCGACGCGACCGTTCGCGAGCTCGGGACCACCGGCATCGAAGCGACCGTGCTCAATATCTCGGAACAGGGCTTCATGGCCAGGGCCGATGCGCAGTTCGAGGTGGGCTCCCGGGTCTGGCTGATGCTTCCGGGGCGGGGCCGCGCCAATGCGGTGATCAAGTGGACCGCCGGGGACAAGCTCGGCGCAGAGTTCGCTCAGCCGATCTCGCTTGATGGCCTGAAGGCCGCGGGCCAGCGCGGCTGATCGCCCGCCCGGGTCGATTCGGCCCGAATTCCAGCTCGTTGACGGTTTGTTGCACCCGGTGGCGGTGCAACCGCGCGGCTGTTCGCTCGTTGGTCGCGCCGCGAAAGGAAGATGTGTCATGCCCATCCCCGGCGAAGCCCGGAAGCCTTATGAGCGGGGCTATCATGCGGTTTATCGCGAGCACGAGGTCAATCATTGTCCAGGCTGCGGACGCACCCACTGGATCATCGGCCGCGTGTCGGCCGAGTGCGCGTTCTGCGCGACGGCATTGCCGCTCGCCGAAGCGAGCAGGCCTTGCGGTCCGGTCATCATTCAGCACAAGAACCGCGATCGGGAAGCTCACGCCTGGGCGGCGTAACTAGGTCTTCTTCCTGATCGGAACCTGGACGTTGCACAAATCAACCCCGCCCGCCGGCCGGGTGTAGAAGTCGTCCTGCCGGTTCGCGCGGACTCGAATGTAGCGCGCGAAGCTCGCGCTCTTGCTATCCAGATATTCGTACGATGGCCGATCCGCCGCCGGCATTTCGCTCGCCAGCCGGATGCTGGCGATCGGTACGAACTGAGCCTTGTCCTTGTAGAAGCCGAGCGCTTCCGTCCCGCGCGGCAGCGAGCTGAGTTTTTCGATCCCGTCGATCACTCGCCCGACGACCGCAAGGTTGCGGTCCATGTGGCGGGTCGGCTGGCCGATGATCGCATAAAGCTCGCCGCCCGTTCCGGTGTCAGGCGCAAGATTACGGCCGACCCCGACCGTCGCATAGCAATGGGCGAGGTTCGCCCATCCGGCCTTGCTTGAATAAGCGATCGGCCAGCCGTCCGCGAAGCCTGTGCCCGGCGCATAGGGATCGGCATAACCCAGCGGCTTCACCGACAGGCCTTTCAGCGGTCGCGTATATTCGGCGGGCGGCTTCGGGCTGACTCCGGCGGGCCACGGCTTGTCGCTGTCGTTGAGACCCCATTGCGCGACATAATTGTCCTGGACTCGATAGATGGTCGCGCCGTCCCAATAGCTGCTTCGAGCGAGCGCCTTGATGTTGGCGACGTGCACGGCAGCGAACGTCGGTGCGAGCTGGACGACCACGCGGCCTCCGCTCTTCAGGTCCATGACGAGAAGATCGTCGGCGGGGATCGCCTTCCACGCGGCGGGCGGAGCGGCGTTCACGACGTCGGTCGGCGTCAGCGGCTTTTTCGCCGGAGCCGCACCGATCGAGAGCGCGGCGGTCAGCAACATCAACGAACGCATGGGGCTCCCCCTCTTCAACGGCCGTGGTCTAGCCGAGCATTGACGCTACGGCTATCGCCCGGCCCATGTACATCGCCACCTTGATGCTGCTCGGCTCGGGCGAGCTCGGCCGTGAGTTCGCAATCGCGGCCAAACGTCTCGGCTGCCGGGTCGTCGCCTGCGATCGCTACGCCAATGCCCCGGCCATGCAGGTTGCCGACGCCTACGAGGTGTTCCCGATGCTCGACGGCGCAGCGCTCCGGGCGGCCGTTGAAAAGCATCAGCCCGACGTGATCGTGCCCGAGATCGAGGCGATCGACACGGCGACCCTCGCCGTGCTGGAGCAAGACGAATGGCGTGTCGCGCCTTCGGCAAAGGCTGTGCAGCTGACGATGAATCGCGACGGCATCCGCGAATTCGCGGCCCGCGAGCTCGGCCTCGTAACGTCCAAATATCGCTTCGCCGAAAGCCGGGAGGAGGCGATCGCCGGCGCGAAGGAGGTCGGCCTCCCCTGCGTCGTCAAGCCGGTCATGTCGAGCTCGGGCAAAGGCCAGAGCACCGCGGAGACCGAAGAGGAGGTCGGGGCCGCCTGGGATTACGCCGTCGCCAAAATGCGCGGCGACCGCCCTCGGGTTATCGTCGAGGAATTCGTCGACTTCGACAGCGAGATTACCTTGCTGACCGTCTCGACGAAGGAGGGGATCCTGTTTTGCGCGCCGGTCGGACATCGCCAGGAGGCCGGCGACTATCGCGAGAGCTGGCAGCCCGCCGCCATCGCCGACGGTGCGCTTTTCTCCGCGCGCAACCAGGCTCGGAAGGTCGTCACGGCGCTCGGCGGACATGGGATATTCGGAGTCGAGTTCTTCATCCGCGGCGATCAGGCTATCTTCTCGGAGCTGTCGCCCCGGCCGCACGACACGGGAATGGTGACGCTCATTTCGCAATTTCCGAATGAGTTCGAGCTTCATTTGAGGGCGATCCTCGGGCTTCCCATCCCGTCGATCGAACTTGCGGGCCCCGCGGCTTCGGCGGTGATCCTGGCGAGCGAAGAGAGCGACACCATCGGCTATGACGGGATCGCCGACGCCCTTGCGCTCGGGGCTCCCAAGCACCCGGTCGACCTGCGCATTTTTGCCAAGCCCAATACGCTCCGGAACCGGCGCATGGGCGTAGCGCTCGCTCGCGGCGAGACGACCGACGATGCGGTCGCCCGGGCCGTTGCCGCGGCGTCGCGCGTTAAGATCCGCTACTCGTAATGAAGGAGCATGCCATGAAAGCGCTGATCGCCGCCCTTGGCATCCTGGTTCTCGCCGGCTGCGATGAGCAACCGCAACAGACGGCCAACCGGCCGCAGATCAAGGTGCGCAGCCAGGAGCAGGATCAGCTCCATCAGCTCGACGCGATGAATCTCGCCATCGGGCTCAAACGCGCGATCTACGACGCGGGTTACACCTGCAAACGGGTAACGGACGCCGGTTTTGTCGCCGAATGGAAGAATCTCGACATGTGGATGGCTCGCTGCACCTATGACAGCAAGAACACCGTCGACTGGGCGATCTTCGCCGGGCCGGACGGAAGCGCCCAGGTCCGCGATTGCAAGGACGTGGACGTCACCCAACTACCGAAGTGCGAAATCAAGAAGCGGCCGAAAGGCAGCTTCGGCTAAAGGCTCAGCCCCCGCACTGGCGAGTTTCCTTATACTCGCCGGCCGCCGACATTTCCTTGATCGTCACGCAATTGCCCTGACGGATTTCCTCGCGCCAGCTGCCGTCCTTGTTGACGACGCGGTTGCCCTTGGGGACGCGCTTGCCGTCCTTGATTTCGTAATTGAAATTGTTCGGCGTGGACTGATTTTGCGGCTGATCTGCATACGCGGCGCTCGCCGCAGCGGCCAGCGCCACTCCGCCCAGCATCAGCAGTATCTTCGCAATCCGCATGCTCACACGACTCCTTACTCTGATAAGTAGCCCAGCCGACGTTAACCGGGGCTGACGGCGACTCATCGCTCTAAGCGGCTCGAATCGTCGGATTTTTCTACCACATTATGTTGGAGCTCGACCACCGAATCGCAATGGGCGAGGGTCGAATCGCGGTGGGCGACGAGAATCGCGGCGGGCCTCGGGTCGAACGCGCGCAGCCGCTCGAGCAACGCGGCCTCGCTTTCCGGGTCGAGTGCCGACGTCGCTTCGTCGAGGATGAGCAGCGATGGTTTTCGAAGGAGCGCCCGACCGATCGCGAGGCGCTGGCGCTCGCCGCCGGACAGCTGGCTTCCGCGATCACCGACGCGCTCCTCGAGGCCGCTCGGAAGCGTCCGCACGCGCTCGGCGAGGCCGACGGTCGCCAGTGCGTTCCATAACTCCCGATCGTCGGCCGTCGCCCCCTCGGCGAGCAGATTGCCTCGAATGCTGTCGTCGAAGGTCGACCCGTCTTGCCCCACATAAGCGAGCCCGGCCCGCCATCGGCCGAGGATGGTCTCGTCGAGCTCGCGGCCGTCCACGAGCATTCGCCCGGAGTCCGGCTTCAGGAGGCCGGCGACGAGATCGACGAGCGTCGTCTTGCCCGCGCCGGACGGCCCTTTGATGCCCATCCATTCGCCATTGCGCAGAGCCAGGCTTGCGTCGTTCAGCCCCAGGTCCGACCAATGATGAAACCCAGCCTTTTCAAGTCGCAGCTCCTCCCAATGGAGGGCTTCAACCTCAGGTTCGGCCGAGCGCGGTTCTTCGAGGCGCCCGAGGCGGCGGAGGATAGCGGCGAATGCCGCGGAATAGGCACCGATATATTGCGCGGAATGCTGCAGCATCTGGGCGGGCGCGACCATCCGCGCGAACAACACGAGGGCCGGGACCAGGATCGCGAACTCGAGGTGAAGCAGGCGAAGGCCAACGAAGAGGATCAGGGCGGCCGCGATCGCCGCTCCAAACGCGGCGAGCTGCCGGGCCGACGCGAGGTCGCCGGCGAAGCGCACCGCTTCCGCCTTCTGTGCCTCGAGGCCCGAGCGATATTCGCTCAGGAACTCGGCGACGGTGTCCTGCGCTAAAGCAGCCTTCAGGCCGGCATGGAAGCGAAAGCCCGATCCCGTGCTTTCCTCCGAGCGCTCCGTGAGAGCGATTCCGCTCACCACGCTCCGCCGGGTCCAGCGAAGCGACAGCACGAACCCGATCATCAGAATGGCGAGCGCGATTGCCGCCAGCGCCGGCGCGAGCACGAACGCCAACAGCAGCTGCACCGCGAGCATGATGAGCCCTGTCGCGAAAAGCTGCGCCTGGGCGACGGCGAGCGCCGCTCTGGGCACGTCGGTGAGCAACAGCGCCTGCATGCCCGCCTGGCCGATGCGGCTTGCGAATCCCCAGCCGCGCTGCGCCAGCGCCGCCGCGGCACGCAGCCGAAGCGAGGCTTCGTACCCGGATTGGAGCCGCGCCAGCTCGCGCTCACGCAAATAGAGGAGCAACGAACGGGCGCCCATCGCGCTAACGAACAATATGAGGACGGCGAGGAGGCGGTTGTCGGCCGGCACCCAGTCCGCCAGCCTCGCCAATCGCGAAACCGCTCCCGGACCGTTTCCGCCGCCGATTGCGATGGCGGCGAGCGGCACCAGGACGAGGATGCCGAATCCTTCCGCGAAAGCGCCTAGGAGCATCAGCGCAAGCGCGAGCCACAGGCGGCCACGGGCAAAGTTGCGATAGTCTTGGAACAGCGCGGCGAATCCGCCAGCGCCCTCAGCCCGGCTCATGACCGGGCGAATAGCAGATTTAGCCCTGCCTCGCTTTGAAGCGGCGGTTCGTCTTGTTGATGACGTAGGTGCGCCCGCGACGACGGATCACTCGGCAGTCCCGGTGCCGCGATTTGAGCGACTTGAGTGAGTTGCGAATCTTCATGGCCGGGCGCCTGCTCGTTCTTTCAAAATCGGGTTGTTGGAAGGTTCGTTAAAACCGGCGGTCGCCCTAGAGAGACCGGCCTTTCAAGTCAAGGCGAGCAACCTCGGCTTTATTTCAAGACCATCGTGTCGCCGTGGATTTCGACCGAATCGAACTTCGCGAGAAATTCCTGCCCGAGCAGCGATTGCTCGCCGCTGTTGAGCACGATCGCTTCGAGCCCGCTCGCGCTCGCGCTGCCGAGCCGCATTCGGTCGATCGTCACGAATTCCCCGTGGACGCTGCCGTCGGCGCCTTCGCCCACGACGTCATTCATCCCGATCGAAGTCGCGATTCCGGCGCTTCGGGCATCATCTCGCGACAAAGCGATGCCGGTCGCCCCGGTGTCGATCAGCATCGTCACCGGCGTGCCGTTGATTTCCACGTCCGCATAGAAATGGCCGTCGTCGTGGCGCTGAAGCTCGACCGTCGAGCCGTCGTCGGAACCGATCGAGGTCGACCCACGGGGCGCCGTCGCCGATGAATCGCTGGCGCCCGCCACCCCGAACGCATGCTCGGCAGTGAACGAGGACTGGCGCGGTGCGCATTTGTTCAGCATCGACGTGAAGAAGCCGAGCAGGAAAATGGCGATGAGGATCGAGCGGCCCATTCAGGCTTGCTAACCGATCGGCGGTAAAGAAACGCTGAAACTCCATGGAGTTGACGCTTTCGTAACCGCTCCGGCGCTATGCCCCCGCTCGCCTTTAGTGGGGGTGCGCGATGTTTCGTTTGTACGGCGTTATGGCCGCGGTTCTCTTCATGCTTGGAGTCGCCGGCTTCAAGGCCATGGACCGAGCGGCGAATTTCAAGTCCGCGAAAGCGTCGGTCTTCATGATCGATCGCAAGTGCGATATCGTCGAGACCACCAAAACAGCGAGCGGCCAGACGCTTAGCGCGCGCAAATATAAGGACGATTGCAAGTCGATCGACGCGTGGGAAAAGGCCAAGTCCAAGCGCGACAAATCGATCTCCGCAAAGGCCGTCGTGCACGTCAGCTACACGGCCCCGCAGGACGGCAGCCAGCACACCTCCGAACTGAGCTTCACCGCTCGGGACGATGAATTCTACGACCTCAAGGCGGGCGACGAGATCCGAATCCTGGTCAGCAATTCCAATCCGGACGAAATCACGAAGGCCTAGTTCGCGAGCTTGCGCTCCCACGCGAGCGCATCGCGGACGATCGTATCGATGTCGGCATGCGCGGGCCGCCAGTCGAGGGTTTCGCTGAGCCTTCTGTTCCCCGCCACCAGCTGCGGCGGGTCGCCCGGACGCCTCGGCGCGATCTCGCGCCGCACGGCGGTGCCATTGGCCCGGTCCACCGCGTCGAGCACTTCGAGCACCGACAGCCCTTTGCCGTAGCCGCAGTTGACGACGAGATTGTCGTCAGGGTTCGCGATCAGCCATTCGAGTGCGGCGACATGGGCCGCCGCAAGATCGCTGACGTGGATATAATCGCGGATGCAGGTCCCGTCGGGGGTCGGATAGTCCGTTCCGAAGACCGAGACATGATCGCGCTTCCCGACGGCGGCCTCGACGGCAACTTTGATGAGGTGGGTCGAACCTTTGCCCATCTGGCCGGCGCGCCCCTCGGAATCCGCGCCCGCGACGTTGAAATAGCGCAGCGCCCCGAAATTGAACCCGTAGGCCGCCGAACAATCGGCGAGCATCCGTTCGGTCATCAGCTTCGACGCGCCATAGGGGTTGATCGGAAGCTTGGCGTCCTCTTCATCGATCGGAACCCGCTCGGGCGCGCCATAGACCGCGGCGGTTGAGGAGAAGAGGAAGTGCTTCACGCCTGAAGCGACCGCAGCCTCGATCAGGGCATGGCTCGCGAGCGTGTTGTTCGCATAATATTTGAGCGGCGCTTCGACGCTTTCCGGAACGACGATCGATCCCGCGAAGTGCATGATCGCGCCGATCGATTCTCGCGAAAGCACGTCGTCGACCAGCGCCCGGTCGGCGATCGATCCCTCGAAGAACGGAACATCGGCCGGCACCAGCTCCCGCGCCCCGTTCGAAAGATCGTCGATGACGGCGACTGGCCAGCCTGCGCCTTTGACCGCGAGCACGGCATGGCTCCCGATATAGCCGGCGCCGCCGGTTACGAGCACGGGAAGCTTCTGCATTCCCGGGCGCTAGCGAAGGCGGGCGGCGAATGCCAGCCGCTGTTGGTTAGAGGCCGAGCAGCTTTATGAGCAGGAAACTGACCGTCCCGAGGGCGAGCAAGGACAGGATGACGGTGACCGTGACGCGACCGCCCGCCTTCGACACCGTGCGAACGTCGACCCCGAGCCCAAGCGCAGCCATCGAGATCACCGTGAAGATGGCCGCTGCATAAGCGATCGGCAGAAGTGCCGGCGCCGGAATGAGATTGGCCGAACGCAGCGCGACCATGATCAGGAAGCCGATCACGAACCAGGGCACCAGCTGGTGAATCGACGGCGCGCGGCGCGGACGATCGCCGGCGGTCACGTTAGGCGGGGCTTCGTCCGGCTCTTCCCTCAGCTTTCTCGAAACCAGCGACAGGCATAGGCACACCGGACCGAGCATCAGCACCCGGATGAGCTTGACCAGCGTGCCGATTTGAACCGCGGCCGCGCCCACCGGCGTAGTCGCTGCGAGCACCTGGGGAACGGCGTAAACGGTCAGGCCGGCGAGCGCGCCGTAGGCGACCGGCGCCATACCCAACGCGGTGCCGATGAGCGGCAGGATGAGGACGACGACCACTCCGAGCACGGCGGTGAAGGCGATCGACGCCGCGACTTCGTCACCGTCCGCGCCGATCACCGGGGCGACGGCGGCGATCGCGGAATTGCCGCAGATCGAATTGCCGCAGGCGACGAGGATGGCGAGCCGCTTCGACAGGCCGAGCAATCGGCCGATCGCGAAGCTCAGCAGGATCGCGCCCGCGACGATTCCAAGGATCGAAATGAGCAAGGGCCAGCCCGCGGCGAGGATCGTTGCGGCGCTGACCGACGCTCCGAGGAGAACGACTGCAATTTCCAGGAGCAACTTCGCGCTGAAATCGATCCCGCGCTTCCACTCGGCGCCGGGAATCCAAGCGGTCCGGATTGCCGCGCCAACGAGGATGGCCAGCACCAGGACCTCAATCCACGCACGCCCGAATATGACCAGTTCCAGCTTCTGCAGCACGTATCCGGCCGCCGAAATCGCGCAGCACAGCGCCACGCCCGGAAGGATCTCGATGATTGTCGTGCCCCGGAAGGTCGTGATGAGTCTTACCTCCGGTTTGACGACTAACCGGCAATGAGCATGCGCAAAAGCGTCAGTGTGTCGGAACCTCCCGGAACTGGAACGCGTCGCTGGCAGTAGCCGCGCAGGTCGGCAGGAACTGCGTATGACGGACCCTCAGCGTCTTGGTGTAGAGCGCGTCCCCGCCTGTCGCGAGATTGCGAATCCGCCAGATCAGCTGGCCTTTCGTATCCGGCGTCCCGTAAACCAGTTTCGTATCGTCGCAGTTGAGCGACGCGAAGTCGCTGAAGGCGCCGTTCGTCAGGTCCTCGTCGACGTAAGCCCCGCCCTTCCACAGTCCGACTCTCGGCCCCGGATTCCGGTTGTATGTAACGACGAGCGCGTCGGGGTCCGTCCGTGCCGCGTCGATCATGTCGACGTTCACCTCGTGAAGAAGTGTTGAAGGCGTTGCCCCGGGGCCGGCGACTTCGAACACATATTGGTCGGGGTTGGTGCCCAGCGGCCCGACATAAGCGATCGCCGAACCTCCCTTGTACCACGCGATTTGTCCGATGAAGACCGGATCGGCGGTCCATTGCAGAGGGTTGCTCGCGCTGAGCGGCTGCGAAAGATCGAGGACCATCAGCTTCTTCGATCCCTGGACGAACGCGATCTTCGAACCGTCGGGCGAGAAGTCGACGTCGTCGATCCGCTCGGAGCCGGCACTGTAGATGGTATTCACACTTGTGGTTCTCACTCCGCTTGAATCGGCGGCGTAAGTGAGGAGCTTCAGCGCATTGACCTCGCTGATGGCGATCTGCTGCTGCGAGCGCGGCGCCAGGTCGATGTTCAGGTTCTGACGCACGCTGTAGAGCGTCGCCGACTTGGTTCCGGTCTCATCGGTGATCCGGAGTTCCGTCGAGCCCGTAAGAATTGTGTAAGCAAGCTCCGGAGTGAACGTGCTCGGCGCCTTTCCGGCCATTGCCGTCCCGGTCGTCACCACCATCGCGGCGGCGAAACACAAGCTATACCTCAACATGCGAGCCTCCCATCAACTGGTTACGACTGCCCATCGCAGGCAGGAGCTCGTTTCTGTTCTTGTGATCCCCCCGAGTCGGGCACCGTTCTATAGCGCGCCGGAAACGAGAATTTAATGAGAATTTAATGTGCGGATCGCCCGCGCGGACGGGCCGGTTTGCCTGATCGAGGTGGGCACACTATCAGCCCCCCGAATTCAAACAAATCCGAGTATTTCGCATGTCACTAACGATTTCGAGTTCGTTCGACGCCGGGAACATCCGCGTTGTGAGGCAGGACGGCGATGTGGTCGATCTGGAGATCGTCAAGGACCACATGTCCGATTTCTACCAATGGTTCTATTTCCGGCTTTCCGGCGCTGCCGGCCGCGAGATCACATTGCGCATCACGAATTGCGCGGCATCGGCCTACCCACACGGCTGGCCCGACTACAAAGGCGTGATGAGCCTCGACCGCGAGGAATGGGTCCGCATTGCGGGGACCAGCTATTCGGGCGGCGTCCTCACCATGAAGCTGACGCCGCCTCAGGACGTGGTGTGGATCGCTTACTTCGCGCCTTATTCGATGGAACGCCACCACGATCTCATCGCGACGATCTCAGGTCTTGCGGGAGTGCGCCATATTTCGCTCGGAAAGAGCCTCGACGGCCAGGATATCGATTGCCTGAAGATCGGCGAGGGACCGCTCAACGTCTGGCTCTATGCCCGCCAGCATCCGGGTGAGAGCATGGCCGAATGGTGGATGGAAGGGGCGCTCGAAAAGCTGACCGACGAGGATGATCCGGTCGCTCGAATCCTGCGCAAGGAATGCACCTTCCGCGTCGTCCCCAACATGAATCCCGACGGCTCGCGGCGCGGCCATCTGCGCACCAACGCGGTCGGGACCAATCTCAATCGCGAATGGCATGCGCCCTCGGCCGAGAAGAGTCCCGAGGTCCTGTGCGTGCGCAATGCGATGGACGAGTCTGGAGTGGACTTCGCGATGGACGTGCATGGCGACGAGGCCATTCCCGCCAATTTCCTCGCCGGATTCGAGGGTATCCCGTCGATCACGGAGCGCCAACAGCGCCTGTTCAACCTGTTCAGCGAGACGCTCGAAAAGCTTTCGCCTGATTTCCAGCGCAGTCAGGGCTACGAGATCCCGGCTCCGGGCGACGCCAATATGTCGATGTCCACGACCCAATTGGCCGAGCGCTACGGCTGCGTGTCCATGACCCTCGAAATGCCCTTCAAGGACAATTTCGACCTGCCCGACGAGGTTTACGGCTGGTCGCCGCAGCGTTCGAAATATCTCGCTTTCGCCTGCCTCGACGCGCTTCACGCCGTGCTTCCGGAGCTGAAAGCCGCGACCGCTGAGCGTGGCGAAGCCAAGCGCGAGAAGGTCGAAGCCTGATGCCCACGCTGGTCCTGCTCCGGCATGGCCAGTCGCAGTGGAACCTCGAGAATCGCTTCACCGGCTGGTGGGACGTCGACCTTAGCGACAAGGGGATCGAGGAAGCCCGCGCGGCCGGCCGGACCCTTCGAACGCACGGCTTCGACTTCGATTGCTGCTTCACGAGTGTCCTCACCCGCGCGATCCGGACGCTTCACCTGGTCCTTCACGAAATGGACCGGCTGTGGCTTCCCGTCGCCAAGGACTGGCGATTGAACGAGCGCCATTACGGCGGCCTCACTGGGCTCAATAAGCAGGAGATGATCGACAAGGTCGGCGCCGAGCAGGTCAAGATCTGGCGGCGCTCATACGACATCCCGCCTCCCGATCTTCCCTCGGACAGTCCGTACGAGGTGAGCGGCGACCGCCGCTACGCGGAGATAGAAGTGCCGCGAACCGAGAGTCTCAAGGACACGATCGCGCGCGCACTCCCTTATTACCGGTCGGACATCGAACCCGCGTTGCGAGCCGGCAAGCGCGTGCTCATCGCCGCGCACGGCAACAGTTTGCGCGGAATCATCAAATATCTGTCGGATATCGGCGATGAGGAGATTGTCGGCCTCGAGATTCCGACGGGCCAGCCGATCGTCTACGAGCTTGCCGACGATTTGACGGCGATACGGCGGTACGATTTGACGGACCAAAACCGCTCGTCCTGAGTAGGGACTGAGCGAAGTCGAAGGCCCGTATCGAAGGACCGTCCTTCGATACGCCGGTTCGCCGGGCTCACCGGCTACTCAGGATGAGCGGCGTTGAAGTTAAGCCGCGTCCTTGCGGCGGTACATTGCCTCATCGGCGATCGCCATGATGGACTCCGGCTCGTCCTCGCAGCCGATCATTCCAACGCCGATGGCGACGCTCAAGGGAAGCAGGTTCCCTTCGTGCGAGAACTCGCATTCCGCGATCAGCTGCGTCAGCCGCATCGCCGTCTCATGCGCGGCATCCTCGTCGGAATGGGCAAGCAGGATTCCAAACTCGTCGCCCCCGATTCGCGCGACGACGTCGCTCCGGCGAACGCCGCCGACAAGCAGTTCGGCAACCTGGATCAAAGCCTCGTCGCCGGCCTTGTGGCCGAAGCTGTCGTTGATCATTTTCAGGCCGTCGAGATCGACGAACAACATTGCCGAGCTTTCGTCATAGCGCTTGGCGCGGTCGACGAACCGCTCGAGCGCGCGCATGAAGCCGCGGCGGTTGGGCATGTTGATGAGCGTATCCTGATGCGCCAGCTCATCGAGCTGCTCGACTCGTTTCTTCAAGTCGGTGATCTGCGCCCGCAGCCGGCCGATCTCGGCAAGCAAGCGGTCGGAGTCCGCAATATCGGTTACGCTGTCGGTCATTTCCCCGAAGGCCCTCGTTCACTAGGCATAGCGCGATTCCAAGTCTCTGAAAATGCTGCTCTCTGCCGCAGCAATTGCATGGCACACTTCCTCTCCTTAAACGACCGCCCTCCGGCAACTGCTTCAAGACGGGACAATCGCATTGGCTGAGCTTGGGCCTCAGGTAGGGATCATCATGGGCAGCCGCTCCGACTGGGAGACCATGCGCCATGCCGCCGAGACTCTCGACAAGCTCGGAGTCGCCTATGAGACCAAGGTCGTCTCCGCCCATCGCACGCCCAAGCGACTCTATGATTACGCGCAATCGGCGCGACAGCGGGGGCTCAGGGTCATCGTCGCGGGCGCTGGAGGAGCCGCGCACTTGCCGGGCATGGCCGCCTCGATGACTGGGCTTCCGGTGCTCGGCGTGCCGGTCGAGACCAAGTCCCTGAAGGGCATGGATAGCCTCCTTTCGATCGTGCAGATGCCGGCCGGGATTCCTGTCGGAACGCTCGCGATTGGAAAGGCCGGAGCCGTCAACGCCGGCCTTCTTGCAGTCGCGATCCTCGCCACCTCGGACCCCGATCTCGCCGCCCGGCTCGAACGCTTCCGGGAGCAGCAAACGGGCGCCGTCGCCGAAACTCCGGAATGATTCCCCCCGGTTCGGACATCGGGATCGTTGGCGGCGGCCAGCTCGGCCGGATGCTGGCGATCGCGGCGGCGCAGCTCGGCTACAAATGCCATGTGTTCGACCCGCACGAACATCCGTGCGCGGCCGATGTCGCGGCGGCGGTCACTCGCGCCGCTTTTGACGACCAAGCCGCGCTGCAGCGCTTCGCCGATGCCGTCGACGTCGCCACCTACGAATTCGAGAATCTGCCTGTCGAGCCGCTAAAGCTCCTGGGCGACAAGCTCCGGCCCAGCATCCGGTCGCTCGAAATCGCCCAGGATCGCGCGCTCGAGAAAGAGTTCATCGAATCGACCGGCGCCCGGGTGGCTCCGTGGCGGACCGTGTCGGGTCTGGAGGATGTTCGTGCGGCCGCCGGCGATCTCGACCTTCCGCTCGTGCTGAAAACCCGCCGCTACGGCTATGACGGGAAGGGCCAGGCGTGGATCCGATCAGCTGACGGCGCCGAAGAATCATGGAACGCGATCGGCTGTGAGCCGGCGATCGCCGAAGCCGCGGTGAACTTCGCGGCGGAGTTCTCCGTCATCGTCGCGCGCTGGGCCGACGGCCGTCATCGCTTCTGGGACAGCCCGCAAAACCAGCACCGCTACGGGATTCTTCATACGTCGACCGTCCCTTGCTCCGAGGCCGTAGCCCCGCTCGTTGAGGAGGCCCAGGCCGCGACCCTCCGAATCGCCGAGGCGCTCGGCCACATCGGAGTGCTCACCGTCGAGTTTTTCGCGGCGCCGGAAGGCCCGCTGGTCAACGAGATTGCCCCGCGCGTTCACAACAGCGGCCATTGGACGATCGAGGGCTCGGTCACCTCGCAGTTCGAGCAGCATATCCGCGCGATCTGCGATCTTCCGCCGGGCGTTACCGGGCTGATGCGCGGCGGCGCCGTCATGGAAAATCTCATCGGGCCGGAGGTCGAGCGCTGGTCCGAGCTCGTCGCCGAGCGCGGCGCACACGTCCACATCTACGGCAAGGGCGAGGCCCGCCCCGGCCGCAAGATGGGGCATGTGACCAGGGTCAAGCGCTAGCAGTTCCTCCCCAGCTGCGCTCGCAGGGAGGAACCTTCTTAAGGGGCTTCGACCACTTCGATCGGAAGACCGAGCTTCTCGAGCTGCGGCCGGATCTTGGCCGCATCGCCGACGACGATCCACGTAAACCCCTTGGGGTCGATCACCTTCCGCGCCGCCTGATCGAGGCTGCCTCTCGTCTGCGCGCGATATTCGGGCGCGAGCTTCTCGTAATAATCGTCCGGCCGACCCAGCAGGTCCATCGTCATCATCGCGTTCAGCACCGCGTCCGACGTCTCGAACTCGCCCGGGAGCTCGTTGATGCTGCTGGCGATCGTCCGCCCGAGCTCTTCCTCGGTCACGCCCTTGGTCGACAGGAAATCCCCGATTTGCGACTGCATTTCGGCGAGCGAATCCCCGGTACGGTCGGCCTGGACCGGCGCGGAGATCACATAGGGCACGGCCTTCTCGAGAAACTGCGGCCGCCCGCCTGAGCCGTACGACCAGCCCTTGCTCTCCCGCAGGTCCATGTTGATCCGCGACAGGAAGTCTCCCGCGAGGATGTCGTTCGCGGTCGAAAGCGGAACGATATCGCTTTGCGGATCGACCGGAAGGAGCTGGAAGCCGAGGATGCTCGACTGCGGCGCTCCAGTGCGGTTGACGAGCAGGATCTTCGGCGAGCCCGGGCGCGGCGGCGGGGCGGTGAACGCCTTTACGCCCTTCGGCGTCGCCGGCGCCGCCCAATTGCCGAACCTTTGGTCGAGCTCGGCCTTCACCTGCGCGAGCGGAAGGCTCGACACGACGAAGATTTTGACATTGTCGGGGCGGATCCAGCGCTCCTGGAAGCCCGCGAGGTTCGCGCGCTGGAAGCGTCCGATCGCCTTCGGGTCACCGCCCGCCGGACCGCCATAAGGATGATTCGGGCCGTAAAGCACGGTCGGCAACAGCCGCCGTCCGACCCGCGTCGGGTCACGCTGGAATTGCGCGATCCCGGTCAGCGTCTGCGCCCGGATGCGGTCGATCTCCGTCGGCTGGAACGCCGGGTTGCGAACGACGTCGGCGAGGATGTCGAGCGAAGGCGCGAGGTTGGGCGACAGCGCTGAGAGGACGACCGACGAACGGTCGGCCGTATTGCTCGTGCCGATCTGGGCGCCGAGGCTCTCTTCGGCTTCGGCGAGTTGCTGCGAGGTCATCGACGCCGTGCCCTCGTCCATCAGGTTCATGGTGAACGCTGCAAGACCGCGGGAGTCCGGCGCGTCGGCGGCGTCGCCAGCGTCGAACACCAGTGCGAGCTGGGTCGTCGGAACTGCGCCCCGCTGCACATATTCGAGCGGGATTCCGTTGCTGAGCTGGGTGTGCACGATGTCCGGGAAGTCGAGCGCGGCGAGCTGTCCGACCGGCGGGATCGGGCGATTGCCCTTCACCGCGCCCGCGGACTTGTCGGCGACTGGCGGGCTCGGGCTCGTCGGTTTCGCTTCGTTATAGGCCTCGCGGTCGCCCGGCGAGAGCACCACGGTCAGCGCGGGGCGCTTCAGCCATTGCTGCATCGCCGTCGTGACCGCCGCCGGGGTGATCGCGGCATATTTCCGAAGCGTCTCTTTGTAGAAATTGCTGTCGTGCGCGTAGGTCTGTCCTTCGGCCAGAGTTACCGCCTTGCCACCGAACCCGCCGACGGATTCGAGGCCCCGGATCTGGCCCGATACCTGGCTCATCACCGCGCGCTGGACCTCAGCGGCGGTCGGGCCCTTGGCGATATAATCGGCCATGATCTGGTCGAGCCGCTTCGAGACGAGCGCGGGGTCGACCCCGGGCTTCACCAAAGCCTGGACCTGGAAGATCCCGATCCGGTGATAGGGGCTCATCGAGGCACTGACGCCCACCGCGATCTTCTCGTCGCGGACCATGATCTTGTCGAGCCGCGAGCTCGCGAGCCCGCCGAGCACCGAGGCGCCGATGTCCAGTGCCTCCATCTGCCGGTTGAGCAAGCCGGGCACCGCCCAGTAATGCGAGATGATCGTCGTCGCGACATTGTCCTTCATCGCGACGTTCTTCGCCTTGACGAGCGTGGGCACGCTCGCCTGCGCCGGATTGTTGACGGGGCCGCGCGGGATGTCGCCGAAATATTTCTCGACCAGCGGCTTCGCTTGGGCGGCGGTCACGTCGCCCGCGATGACCAGCACCGCATTGTTCGGGCCGTATTTGTCGCGGAACCATTGCTTGACGTCTTCGAGGCTGGCGGCGTCGAGGTCCGCCATCGAGCCGATCGTGGTGTGGTGATACGGATGGCCGGGCGGGAACAGTCCTTCCTGCACCGCATATTGGACGAGTCCGCCGGGGCGGCTGTCGCCCTGCCTCTTTTCGTTCTGAACGACCCCGCGCTGGTTATCGAGAACGCCCTGCGTGACCGCTCCGAGCAAATGGCCCATGCGGTCGGATTCCATGAACAAGGCCCGCTCGAGCGCGCCCGCCGGGACAGTCTCGAAATAATTCGTCCGGTCGAACCAGGTGGTCCCGTTGTAATCGGTCGCCCCGATCTGCTGGAGATAATTGAAATAATCTCCCGGCAGATTCTCGGAGCCGTTGAACATGAGGTGCTCGAACAGATGCGCGAAACCGGTCTTTTTCGCCGGTTCGTCTTTCGATCCGACATTGTACCAGACGCTGACCGCGACGACCGGCGCCTTATGGTCCTCGTGGACGATGACGGTAAGCCCGTTCGCCAGCTTGAACGTCGAATGCGGGATCGTGACCTGGCTGACCAAGGTCGGAATCGGAACCGATTTTCCGACCGTGGCGGCAGGCGCGGCCTTGGCCGCCTTCGCGGGCGGCGCAGCAACGGCGAACGCTGGGCTTAGACCAAAGGGCAACAGACTCGCTGCGGCGAGCAGGGCGACGCGGCTCTTGAAGCGCATGGCTTTGAAATCTCCGGATTAATTCAAGCAGGCGACCGGGACATTAGCGGCTGTTCGCGGCGAGGCAACGCCTCCCGCGCGAGCGACGATGAAATTCGACGAACGAATGGCAGGCCGAGCTCAGGCCGTCGTCAAGGCGGCCGGTTCGACCAGGCTGCGGAAATACTCGACGGTTCTCTCCAGCCCTTCTTCGAGCTGCACTCTGGGCGTCCAATTCAGCAGCTGGCGAGCAAGCGCGATGTCGGGTTGCCGTTGTTTCGGATCGTCCACCGGAAGTGGCCGTTCCTCGAGAGCGACCCGAGACCCGGTCTTCTCGATCACCTTGGCGGCAAGTTCCCGGATGGATATCTCGCAAGGGTTGCCGACATTGACCGGCCCGGTGACGTCCTTGGGAGTTTCCATCAACCGAAGGAGCGCCTCGACGGTATCGTCGACGTAGCAGAAGCTTCGGGTCTGGCTGCCGTCGCCGTAGATGGTGATCGGACGGCCCTCGAGCGCGTGAACGATGAAGTTCGACACCACCCGCCCGTCGTTGGGGTGCATTCGGGGGCCGTAGGTATTGAAGATGCGCGCGATCTTCGTGCTGAGCCCAAGCTGGCGATGGTAGTCGAAGAACAATGTCTCCGCGCATCGCTTTCCCTCATCGTAGCAGCTCCTCGGCCCGATCGGATTCACATGGCCCCAATAGCTTTCGCTTTGCGGGTGGACGGTCGGATCGCCGTAAACTTCGCTCGTCGATGCCTGGAGGATCGGAATGCGCAGCCGCTTGGCGAGTCCGAGCATGTTGATCGCTCCGGACACGCTGGCCTTCATCGTTTGGATCGGGTCGCGCTGATAGTGGATCGGCGAGGCCGGACAGGCGAGATTATAAATCAGGTCGACTTCGACGTAGAGGGGGAAGGTGATGTCGTGCCGAAGCAGCTCGAACGCCGGGTGATCGAGCAGATGAGAGATGTTTCTGCGGCTGCCCGTAAAAAAATTGTCGGCGCACAGGACTTCGTGCCCGTCCGCGATTAGGCGATCGCAGAGATGCGAGCCGATGAAGCCCGCGCCGCCGGTGACCAATACCCGCCTTCGATCTGACCAAATACCAAGCATTGTCGACGCACAACGAAAACACCCGCCCAGCGATCCCCGCGCGATCGGCCTCACCGATCCTGATGACCACTGGCTTCCGGGACAGGCTTCATTGTGCATGCGGCGATCACGAGTCCTGCGCGACCGTATCCCTCGGCCTGATATCGCGCTAAGTCAGTTGCTTAGGCCGTCCCGAGGGGTGTGGCACGATGAGGGCGAAAAGGGTGCGGAACGGACCTCGCCGGTGAAATACGAGGAAGGGACGTCGGCCGCCGCCGCGCCGAGCATCTCGAGCGCCGGGACTTCCGAACCTGGTCCTGGGCCGATCGTGGCAGGCTATCGTCCGTGGCTTGACGGCCTTCGCGCAATCGCCGTGCTGATGGTTGTCGTACAACACACGCTTGGTGCAATTCCTCTCGAATTGGGGTCGGTCGGTGTCGGGCTTTTTTTCGGACTGTCGGGTTATTTGATCACCTCCATCCTGCTCCAGGAGCGGGAGAGACGCGGGTACGTCATATTGACGAACTTCTACGTGCGTCGTGCGGCCCGGCTCGTACCCGCGCTGCTTCTTGTGCTGGCCGTGTGCGATGCCCTGTTCATTCTGCAGAACTACCGATCGCCGTTGAGCGGATCGATTGCCGCGCTGACCTACACGTCCAACTACGTGCAGATCTTTTTCCCGGGTTCGGTCCGGGCTTATGGCCCCACCTGGTCACTCGCGATCGAAGAACATTTCTATCTTCTGTGGCCGATCACCTTGCTGTGGGTAATCAGCCGCAAAGGTATGAGGGCGGCTCTTGCAGCGACACTCGTTGCCTGCGCCCTTTCCTTGATCTGGCGAACCGTCCTGGCACTCCTCCATGCCCCGATGGAGCTGTTGGCCCTCGGGACGTTCGAGCGTGCCGACGCCCTGCTCTACGGCTGTGCAGCCGCCATCGCCCTGCAGCTCGGGTGGCGCCCCAGCCTCTGGATGCTGGCGATCGGAGCAGCCGGGATCGGAATCTCGACACTCCTGTTCCGTCATGAAAATTACCCTACCCTGATCGTCAGCAGCGCCTTCATCGGAGTGGCGTCAGCGGCTCTCGTCGTCGGCATGGATTACGCGGCCCCGTCCTGGGTCAGGCGTTGTTTCTCACTCGGGCCGGTCGTCGGCATTGGGGTCCTGTCCTACAGCATCTACCTTTGGCACGGGCCACTGATGCGCATCGTCGAGAACTTCACCGGGACTGGGCGAGACTGGCGCGCCCTCGCTGCGCTGATGAGCGTCGCGATTGCCGCAGCATCTCATCGTTGGCTTGAACTGCCGGTCCGAACCTGGGCGAAGCGTTGGACGTCTCGTCACTCGAGCCGGCGACAGCAGCACCGTCTGGAAGAAGGCTCGCGATCAAAGTTCGCAAATCTCTGATTTGACATGCGTCAAAGCGCTGCGGCCTTCGGCCAAGCTAATCAGAGCGCCTTGCCCAGGAGTTCGTGAATGACCCGCCATCTCAAGCACTCGGACCTGCTCGTACGCGACGAGATCGTGAGCGCGCCGCCCCTTCCCAGCCCACTGGCGTGCGACGATCACAGCTTCGAGCTTCCTTCCGTCATGTATCTTGCGATGGCGGGTCTGTTTTTCGCCTTCGTCACGGTTCTCGCGTTGAGCTCTAGGACCCATATGCTGGTCTCCTACGGGGTCATCGCCGCCTTCATCGGCATGTTCTTCGCGGTGCCGGCACTTTTCGTGCGCACCACCCCGCGGGAAAGCCGCAACCAGCCGCTCGGCTGGCGGGATTTCATGGACCGGGGAATCGATACGGCCACCGGGCATTCGAGCGGGAGGGACGCGGCAATCCTGATTCTCGCCTTGCCCGTCCTGATCATGTTTTTCGGGATCGCGGTGGCGACGATCGAGCAGCTCGTCAGCTAGCGAGCTTTGCAAGCAGCGCCGGATTTTCGATTTGGATGCCGCGGGCCCCCTCGCGCCGAATGACCTTGTCCTTCTCTAGCCTCGTGAACTGACGGCTCACCGTTTCGATGGTGACTCCGAGAAGAGCCGCGATCTCGCCGCGTGCCAGGACCAGGTCGAACCGGGAAGCCGGGCCGCGCTGGTGTGGATTCGCGGCTCGAGCGAGTGCGAGGAGGAATGCGGCGACGCGTTGAATCGCCGTTCGACCCGTGACGGCGGCGAGCAACGAACGGCTTTCGAGCAGCTCATTCGACGTGCGCCGCAGCAGCGCTCGACCGAGCGCCGGGAAACGCTCAAGCGCCTTTTCATATTGCTCACGCGGAAAAACGCACAGCTCGGCATCGGTAAGCGCCACGATGTCGTGATGCGTCGCTGGCGCGAACAGCTCGCCGGTGAAGCCCGCCGGATGGATCAGCGAGAGGATGCGCTCGGTGCCATCCTCGTCAAAGCTCGACACCTTGAGAACTCCGCTGATGAGAGTCGCGCTTAAAGCGTTCTCGTCGCCCGCGGCCGACAGCGTTTGACCCCGCGCCAGCCTGCGATGATGGCCGAGCCGTGCCAGCTCTTCGCGCTCACGGTCGTTCAGCGCCGCGCACGCCGCGACCTCGCGCACGGGGCAAACATGGCAAACGAGCGAGTCTCGGGACACGCCGCCCGTTTTATCAAGCGCGTTTGGGGATACTAGAGCGCGCTGCGATTTGACTTTCGTCAATGCCGCTGTTTCTGCAGGTTCATAGCACAAGCGCAGCTCAACGCGCGGCGCCAAAGGGAATGGACGCCGCGCCTGCAACGAGGGGGGCGGTAGTGGCGGAAAAGGATCTCACGAAGCCGTCAGTCGATCCGATCAGCGACATCCTCAAATGGGTGCTCCTGGTCACCGCCGCGATCTGTTTTGCGCTGCTTGGGTGGGCGACGGTTTTGACCTACGAAAAGGCGCCCCCGCATCCCCAGGCATTCATCGATCCCGGTGCCAATATAGTCATGTCCGCCGACGACATCGTCGCCGGCAAGGGCGGCTTCCAAAAAGCCGACCTGATGGACTACGGCAGCATCTACGGCATGGGGTCCTATTTCGGGGAGGATTACACCGCCTCGACTCTTGCGCGCCTCGGCGTTCTCACCAAGCAGAGCCTGTCCAACTCAGGCGCCACCCCGCCCGGCACGATGGCGCCGGCCAACAAGTCGCTTGCGACGACGGGGCCTGCGGGCACTCCGCCCGCGCCGACAACTCCGGGGGCCGAGTCACTTGCCGAGGCTCTCGCGGATGCTGCGGCCACCGCGACGATGCAGAAGCAACTCCAGGGCATCGACCTCACTCAATCGACAGTCGTCTTGCCGGATGCCGTTGCCCAGGCGGTGCGCGGCTTGCAGGTGGAACTCACGGCCAAGCTCAATACGAGCAATCTTTCCGCGGGCTGGGTCCCGGCCAAAAGCCTCGATCCCGAGCTTCGCAAGCAAACCGCCGACTTCATCATCTATTCGGCGATCACGACCGTCGCGCGGCGGCCCGGCCATCCGGAAACGTCGTGGACGGAGAACTGGCCTTACGAGCCATCCGTCGGCAACGTCCCCACCACCAACACCTTCCGGTGGACGTGGATCAGCTTCTGCTTCACCTTTTTCGCAATGGGGTTCGTCCTGTGGCTCTACCGGGCCTATCTCGACCACCCCGACGACGCTCCGATGGAGCGCGGTCTTGCGCATTATCGCGCGCTGACCCCGAGCCAGGTCAAGACCGGGAAATATTTCATCGTCGTCGCGCTCGTCTTTCTCGCGTCTCAAGGCGCGGGCGCGATCATGGCGCATTCTTATTACGACCGAGCTACCTTCTACGGCGTCCAGCTCAACTACATCCTGCCCTTCAATTTCCTGAGAAGCTTCCACCTTCAGGCGCCGATCATCTGGATCGGGCTCGGATGGATTGCGAGCGGCTTATTCATCGCCCCGGCGATCGCCGGCGGCCGCGAGGCCAAGGGCCAGGGATTTCTTGTCGACCTGCTGTTTTGGGTCTCCCTCTTCGTCGTGGCCGCGGCGCTCCTCGGCAATTATCTCGGAATCCAGGGCGTCATCGACAAAGGCTGGTTCTGGTTCGGGAACCAGGGCCTCTCCTACATCCAGCTCGGACGCTTCTGGCAGATCCTGTTCTTCGTCGCGCTCTTGAGCTGGAGCGGGCTCATGTTCCGAGCGCTCTGGCCAACTCGCGAAACGCTGGTCGAAGCCACGCGGCAATTCTGGAGCGGGAAGATCCGGCTCGAGCATTTGATCTGGGCCGCCACCATCAACGTCGCCGTGCTGTACATCTTCGGGATGATCCCGCTCACCGGGATCGAGAAGAGCTTCACCATCACCGACTTCTGGCGCTGGTGGGTCGTTCACCTGTGGGTCGAGCAATCGTTCGAGTTCTTCGCCGTGGCGATGAGCGCTTATTTGCTCATGTCGCTCGGCCTCGTGTCGCGCAAACTGGCCGAACGATCGGTCTATCTGGAGCTGATCCTGATTTTCCTGGGCGGCGTGCTCGGAACCGGCCATCACCTCTATTGGGGCGGCGGCCCGAGCATGTGGGTGCCGCTAGGGACGATGTTTTCGTTCATCGAGGTCCTGCCGCTCGTGCTCCTCATCCTGGAAGCGATTTCGCAGCACAGGTTGATCAAGGGTGCGGCCGCGTTCGATTACGGTCTCGCCTATCTCTACATTCTCGGCTCGGCCTTCTGGAATTTCGTCGGGGCGGGAGTTTTCGGCGGGGGCACCCTCAACGCCCCTCTCGTCAACTATTACGAGCACGGCACCTTCCTCACGCTCAATCACGCTCACACGGCGCTGTTTGGAGCATTCGGGCTGCTCGCGCTCGGCCTCATCTACTTCTGCCTGCGTTACCGCGCCGGCCCCGATGCGGCGTTCGACGAGCGGCCCGGACGTATCGCCTTCTGGTGCTATAACGGCGCGCTGCTGATGTGGATCTTCCTCCACTTCTTCCCCATCGGCTGGCCGCAGCTGGATGCGGTGTACGAGCATGGACTCGCTTGGGCGCGCAGCCAGGCCTTCTACGACCAGACGCTCTTCTGGCAGTGGATGAGGCTTCCGGGCGATGTCGTCTTCTCGTTCGGCGCCGTGGTGATGGCCTGGGACTTCCTGATGAAACTAAGAAAGCCCTCTTCACAGGTGAAGTAGCGCCTGCGGCCATCGGCGGATCGAGCCTGAAACCGGAGCCGTGAGCGACCGCGCGCGAGACCCGCCCCAAGTTCATTGCGATTGGGCGCGCGCCGTGGCTCCGACCCGTTCGATGAACGCCCCTATCGTCGGCCGGTTCTTGATCGACTCTCCGCCGACGGGCGTGCGGTTCAGATAACTGAGCTGTCCCCACAGAGCGAAATCGCAAAGATACGGTTTGCCGTCGAGCAAAAATGGTCCGCGCGTCAGCAGCAACTCGACGGCATCCAGATTGCGTTCGAGATCGCGCCGAACATGCGCCGGCGACTTGCGAAGCGTTCCCTGGCCTTTGATCTGTCCCAAGATCCTCCGAAGATAGAAGCGGTAGGTCAGCCGGCCCTTGAGCGAATTGCCGAACACCGCCGCAACCGGCTTGCGCCCTTCGGTTTCGAACCAGCGATAGTAAAGGCCGAGAAAATACAGGCTCTCGTCGGCCCAGTCTTCGATGGCATGCATGAGCCCGCGTTCAAACGGCGTTTGAGGCATCAGAGGCGGGTCCGGAAAGCGCTCGTCGAGCGCATAGGCAATGTCGGTCGAATCGGTGATGAAGGTTCCGTCGATCTCAACGGCCGGCACTTTCCCCGTGCCGCGCAGGCTTAGCACACCGCGCGCCGCCAAAGGACTCACCGTCTCATACGGCAGCGCCTTATAGTCGAGAACGGCGCGCACCTTCATGCAAAAGGGCGAATAGGGCCAATCGTAAAAGATTATCGCAGGCACAGCGGCGCCTGATGCTCCGATCGGATTTTGCGCGCAATCGTCCGCAATGGCGTGAAAAGAGGACGTGAAGGTCTAATGGGCCGCGGGCAGGAAGAGCCAGTCCATCGCCTGGCGATAAACGTTGGCGATATCGGCCGCATGGGTTCCGCCCTCGAGCGTTATGATCTTCAGGCTCCACGGACCCTTGCGATGGGACCATTCGCGCTCCCATTCGAGCGTTGCCGAACGGAGGTCCGGATGGTCGTTCGTGCCGTCGGCGATCACGAACTTGAGGTCCTTCCCATGCGCCGGCGCCGGATCGGAGAAATAGATTTCATGGCCCGGACTGAGAGTCGGGCTGCTCGCGATCCTCGCCCAGAAAAGATCGGGGTCGGTAAAGGCGGAATAGAAGACGAAGCCGCCGCCTCTGGACTGTCCGACCAAGACTCGGCGGGAGGAGTCCGCGCGAGTACGGCCCTCGACTGATGGAATTAGCCTGTCACGCAGGAACCGCTCGAACGCAGGCGCTCCGCCTTCGCTCGATTTGCCTGACGGAGGCGAGAAATCGAAGTGGCGGTGATTCACCGATTCGTCGAATGACCCGTAAGCGATGCCCACGATGATCGCCTCGGGCAGGTTGTCGTCATAGTGGATGAACAAATGCTCGGGGGCGAGCAGCGGAAAGGCGGAATCGCCATCGAGCAAATAGACGATCGGGTAGCGCTCCGCCGGGTCTTTCGCATAGTCCTCGGGATAGCGAATGTAGATATGGTAGGTCGTGCCCGTTTCAGCCGAGGCGAGGGTAAAGTAATCGCCCTTGAGCGCTGGAAGATAGTCGAGCGGAGTGGGCACTCCGGCCGCGCGGGCCGGGACCATCATGCACGCCGTCAACGCGAGCATCGCAACACCATGACTCCATGCCCGTACCGTCCGCATGCGGCGAAGAATGGCTCCGCAATCCAATGTCCGCAATGGGGCAGAGCGCACGCGCGGCGGGGTCGCCAAGAATCGTCATGACATAGGTTAGAGGGTCGGCACCCGCGCGACCAATTCGCGTTGACGGCTAGCCCGTAACGCGTTGGAATCACAATGAATGTAGACCCTCCGGAGTCGCTTTTCGCGATCCGTTCTCCGTCACCGTTGGGCGCTCTGTTGGGGCGCGCGTTCATGCTCGACCGAACGCTGCCCGCGGATATTGGTCGCTGCGTATCGCGCCTTCGCGGGTCGCCGGGGCAAAATGAGGACGCGTTGAATCGCGAGCCCGGCAATGAGTGACCACGCGCTTATTTCCGCGCTTAGGTAACCGGAAGCACCGAGACTCGGACGGACCGATCGAAGGTCATCGAGCCTCGCTCATCTTCGACGCGCCGCCCCCGTCCTCGCCGACAGGCCCGGGCAGGATTGAGCGGCCGCCTGGCAGTTAGATCGACGTTCGCAATGGGTGGAAAGCGGACATTGGCGACCAGTCGCTCGTCGCATTGCCGTTTATTGCTGAGGCTATTAGGGCGGTTCGCGTCGTCGCGACCGAGTCGGAGCGTTCGACGGACTCGCAAGTGCCCGCCACCCCGGTTGATCGCGGCCCGGCGCCGGTCCCGCCGGCCGGCATCCAGCCAAGCGAGGCAGCCTCATGCCATTCATCACCACCAAAGACGGCGCGCAGATCTTCTACAAGGACTGGGGACCGAGGGATGGCCAGCCGATCGTATTTCACCACGGCTGGCCGCTCAGCGCGGACGACTGGGACAACCAGCTGATTTTCTTTCGGGCGAAGGGCTATCGAGTCGTCGCGCACGACCGCCGCGGTCACGGCCGATCCGACCAGACCGAGGGCGGCAACGACATGGACACCTATGCGTCCGATGTCGCTGACCTGGTCGCGAAACTCGACCTGAAAAATGCAATCCATGTCGGCCATTCGACGGGCGGCGGGGAAGTTACCCGCTATGTCGCGCGCCACGGAAAGGGGCGGGTTGCGAAGGCCGTGCTGATCGACGCTGTTCCACCGGTGATGGTGAAGAAGGAGTCCAATCCGGGCGGCACTCCGATCGAAGTCTTTGATGGCTATCGAGCGGCGCTCGAGGCCAATAGAGCGCAATTGTACCTCGATGTTCCGACCGGCCCCTTCTACGGTTTCAACCGGCCGGGCGCTAAGGTCTCCGAGGGCCTGATCCGTAACTGGTGGCGGCAGAGCATGATGGGAAGCATCCAGGCCGGTTACGAGTGCATCAAGGCATTCTCTGAGACCGACTTCACCGAGGACCTCAAGTCAATCGAGGTGCCCGTGCTCGTGATCCACAGCGAGGACGATCAAATCGTGCCTTACGCGGATTCAGCGCCGCTGACTGCGAAGCTCCTCAAGAACGGCATGCTCAAGACCTACAAGGATCTGCCACACGGCTGTTGTCAGACGCACCCTGACCTCATCAACGCGGATTTGCTCGCGTTCATCAGCGGCGAACCGGTCGGTCAGGCTGGCGTGAAAACAGCTGCGCCAGCTGAGCCCGCCCTCGCTGAATGAAGAGGTGATGCCGGGTCGCGGATCGCGGCCCGGCGTCCATTCCTTTCGGCGGGAGCAATTTTATGAAGATTATCGTCATCGGTGGGACCGGCTTGATCGGTTCCAAGGTCGTCGAGAAACTGAAGCAGCAAGGGCATGAGGCGATCGCTGCGGCGCCGAATACCGGCGTGGATACGATCACCGGCAAGGGGTTGGCGGATGCCCTGGCCGGAGCGGACGTCGTTGTCGATGTGTCCAACTCACCGTCCATCGAGGATGGTGCAGCCATGGATTTCTTCCAGACGTCGAGCCGCAACCTTATTGCCGCCGAGCAGAACGCCGGCGTTCGACACCATTTGGCGCTTTCGGTGGTCGGCACGGATCGACTGCAGGATAGCGGCTATTTCCGCGCGAAACTCGCCCAGGAGCAGCTGATCGCAGCGTCACCTGTTCCTTACACGCTGGTCCATGCCACTCAGTTCTTCGAGTTCATCCGCTCGATTGCTAATGTGTCCACGCGCGGTGGTTCTGTGCGCGTGCCGCCGATCAGGTTCCAGCCGATCGCAGCGGAGGACGTGGCCGCCGCGATTGCGGAGGCGGCCCTCAGAGGGCCTGCCGACGGAATGATGGAAATTGGTGGGCCGGAGATTTTCGGACTCGACGATGCGGTCCGCAGGGTCCTCGAATATGATCATGACCCCCGTGAGGTGATCGCTGATCCATCAGCGCCTTATTATGGCGTCGAGGTGACGGACGAGACTCTTGTGCCTGGTCCCGGCGCGCGGCTCGGCTCGACAACACTCGATTGGTGGCTGGCTCACGTCCCGGCACCCCCGAGGCCGAGCGAAGCTGCACGAGCTCCAGAACCCGCGCACTGAAAGGAGGCATCGATGGAACTCGATTATCCGCCCGACGCCCGTCAAAGGAGCTCTGCTCGTACCCTCGCCGGCGTCACCGTCCCCGATACTCCACTGATCGGCAGGGCGATCGAACATGCCCGTCGGAAGTGCAAGCCTTACCTCTTCCACCACGTCATGCGGTCGTGGCTCTTTGCGGTCCGCATTGGGCAATTGAAAGGCATCCCGCATGACGCTGAAATCGTCGCGGTCGGAACGCTGCTTCACGACATCACGCTAAACGAATCTTACGCCGGACCGCGCCGCTTCGAGGTGGAGGCCGCCGATCTTGTCCGGTCATTCGTAGCTGAAGCGGGCATGGACGACGTGCGTGCGGGTCTGGTCTGGGACTGCGTGGCGCTCAATTCGACACCGTCCATTGGCCTCTACAAACAGCCGGAAGTGGCCTTGTGCACGACCGGCATCGGCCTGGACGTGGTCGGCTTTGAGTTCGATCAGCTACCCGCGAGCGAGATTGCCGCGATCGTCGGCGAATATCCGAGACTGGCGATGAAGCAACGCTTCGTCCGTTGCTTCACGCACTTTGCGGCCGAGCATCCCGAGACAAGCTACGACAATTTCATACGAGACTTCGGAGAACGCTTCGTTCCGGACTATCATCCGCCGTCCGCGGTCGACTGGGTCCTGAATGCTCCATTCAAAGAGTAGGACCGCCGAATGCTGTACGCTTGGATTGGCTTCCTCAAGCCCGAGGCTGAATCGATCCCACCATCGCTCCAGGAGAGCGCCACAGGCTTCCTGAGCCAACCGCTCATCAAAATCCGCGCCGCCGGACCGCTCCGCGACGGATCAGGGAAGCGCGCCGCAATGATGATCATCTTCGAGCATGACAGCCGCGATGCGGCGGAGGCTTTCGTCAAGGACAGCCCGTACTTGCAGGCAGACCTCTACGACGACCACCGGCTTTACGAATATGGAAATGAAGTCGGCTGATACGGAGGAGATTGTCATCATGATCGAGGACATCGGACCGCAGCCAAATGCCTTCAATCTCGAACAGGAGACGCGAGACAATCAGAATTACCGGACCGTCGCCTGGAGTGGCCGCTATCTCCAGGTCACGTTGATGTCCATTCCGGTGGGTACCGACATCGGCCTCGAAGCGCATCCCGACACGGATCAGTTCCTACGGCTTGACGCCGGACGAGGACGGGTCCGCATGGGCAATGCGCGGGACAAGCTGACGTTCGATGAAGTCGTCTCAGATGGATGGTGCGTCCTGGTCCCAGCCGGCACATGGCACGATATCACCAATGTCGGCGATGTTCCGATGCAGGTTTATGCAATCTACGCACCGGCACATCACCAGCCCGGGAAGATCCACGAGACCGCGTTGGAGGCGGCCTCCGATACCGACGACGAGCCGGCTGAATGGTCTGTGCAGCCTCTCGCCAGTGTCGCGGACGAGCACGCCTGAAATCTCGACACTCAGTCGCCCTTCCGGCCTGCGAGGCGGCGCGACCGTAGGCGCTAGTTTCGGTCATAGCCCCAATCGATCGGCGGCGTGACCATCGTGTCCCGCATGGGCTTGCCGTTCCGGTCTCGAGCCGGACTGAATCTCGCGCGTCGAATGTAGATGCCGCAAGCGACGCTATCGATTGCAGGACTTCCGGTCGCCTCCAAAACGTGACAGCCCTTAACTCGACCGTCTTCGCCGACAAGCAAGAGGAATTTGCCGCCACCGTACTGGCCGCCACTCCAAACGTCGTATGGAAAATCCTCTGGAATGAACAAGCTTTTGACCGTGCCCTTAGCCCGGGTCGCAATCCTTGCCTGTCCTTCCGGCGTCATGTTCCAATGGCGTTGAAGATCCGCGATGCATCGATCGAGGCCAGTCAACAATTGGGACATATCAGACAGCGCGAAACTCCGATCGAGCTGTGCGCTCTTGGCCGCAATCCTCACTGTTGACGCTGATATCGCCTGCTTAAAGTCGATCGCCGGGATTCGGACTTGGTATAGTGTAGTCCGGTTGCTTTTGATCGCAGAGACCAATCCCCAGGCGCTGATTGGACCATCGCCAAAGTCGACCGTTCCTTTGACCTCGGCTGGATAATACGGTCCCGGGTGCGGCTCAAACAAAAGGAGATCGAACGTTCCCCCGCTCGGGGCTGGCTCGATCCCGAAAACTACTGATCCAAAGTCGCGCGAGGCGATACACTGGGTCTCCGCATAGTCGAGTACCCAAGGTTTGAGCGGCTTGAGAGGTTCAGCACCCGCCTGGGATGTTGAGGCCAGCAACAAGCCTCCTGCAATCAACACGCAAATCGCCCGTCGATGCATACGCCCCCTCTTTCCGAGCACATCGATCCTACCGTCAGCTGGAGCTTGGGCAACCCGTCCGGCAGCCCCGCCCGAGCCGACCGCAAATCGGGCCCGGCGCCCAAAGCCTTCCGTGCGCAGGCCGCCTCAGCGTTTAAGCAGTGCCTGCGATCGCAAGCATCCATGTGTTCTGATGGGCTACACCAGTGTCTGCAATGGGTCGAAAGCGGACATTGCTTGACGTGTTGGCCGGCTTTTCAGACAACCTTCGCGGGGGTTCCGCAAATGGCCAGCAGGGCAGTCAAACCAGCACGGCGGACGTTCTGGCTAACGAGGAATGGGTTTGTTCTAGCCATTGCGCTTGGCAGTAGCGCGATCGCTTGGTGGATGATCGCCTGGCCAGTCGCCTCCCTTTCGAATGTCGCCGCTCACAAGGGCCATTTCGCGCTGACCTTCGCTCATATGTTCGGTGGGACTGGCATGCTCTTCCTTGGCGGCCTCAACCTGTATCTAGCGGCGCGCAAGGATCGCTTCACGCTTCACCGCGGTATCGGAAAGGCCTATCTCCTGTTCGGCGCCTTCGGCGCGTTCATGGCGATGATCATAACGCTCTCACCGGCCCATAAGTCGGCGGGTTCACCAATCTTAACGAACGCCACGGTTTCGCTCGTGATGCTTGCCACGGCGTGGCTTTCGTTTGCCGCGCTTGGGTGGCGGGCGGCGCGAAATCGCCGATTCCCCTCGCATGCCCAGTGGATGATCAGAAGCTATGTTTTGGTTTGGTCGTTCGTGTTCTGTCGCATTGCCTCGCGTGTTTCGAACATCGACGACCTCGGTAATGGGGAAGCCTTCATCTGGCTGTCATGGGTCGGTCCGCTCATCGTCTGCGAGATGTTCTTACAGTGGCCGGAAGGATCTCGGAAAACCAGGACCCTTACGTCCTGAGCCAGCGCGAATGTCCGCAATGGGTCGAAAGCGGGCTGATCTTACCACCTGCAACCACGTCTGGCACTCGACCAGTGATTTTGGTTAGAATTGCACGAGCAAGTGAAAGGGAACCGCTGACTGTGTTTCGCCGTGTCTGCGTGATCTTCGGGGGGATTTGCCTGCTTGCCGCGCGCGACCCGACAACCGCGCCGCTGTTACTCCGGCCTACGAGTAACTGGACACTCGATTATGGTTACAACCAATGCACGGCGCTGCGAACCTACGGCGAGGGGCAGACCCAGGTCACCTTTGGCGTGATTCAGGCGCCGGCCGGTGACACCTATCAGCTGTTGATCGGAAGGAAGCGCGGGCATTCGGATTTTCCCGAAGAACTGCAAGGCACCGTGAATTTCGGCTCCGGTCCCGCCGCCGTCTGGCTGCTGCGATACGCCAATTCCATGAGTGGCGAGACGATCGAGAAATTTCGGATTACTGCCTCGCAAATGGCGGAGGCGCGCACCGCCCGGACCGTTACTTTTCAGATTCAGGGGAGGCAGGACCTGAGTTTCGTTCTCGCCGACATGGCGGCGCTGCTGGCGGGAATGGACAAGTGCTCGGCGGACCTTCGAAACTTTTGGAATATGGGCGAGAAGTCCAGCCTCATTGCCATTCCGGCGAAAGGCAGCGTCCGAGCTATCTTCACTGATGGCGATTATCCCAAGCTTGCTTACCTGCGAGCTCAGGAGGGCACCGCGCAATACCTTTTGCTCATCGATGAAAAAGGGACCGTGGCTGGCTGTGATCTTATTCGTGCCACGGGAGTACCGATCTTGGACTTGATGGGCTGCGCAGCGTTTCAGAAGCGGGCCAAATTTAGACCGGCACAGGATTCGGCCGGCAAGCGCGTTCGAAGTTCGCTGGTAACGCCGCCAATTACTTGGCGCATGGCAGATCCTAATGCGGGGCCGACCATCATCAAATGAAGCGAGCCTGAGCAGACCCACCGCCATGAAGAGCCGATGTTCGCAACGGGTGGAAAGCGGTGACTACAGCTTCGACCGGTCTGCTGGGGTCCATTCCTCAGCTTCGACCCGTTTCGATAACAGGCGGAGAGCCAATCCCGTCGCAGTTCCGACTGCGATCGCGATAGTCAGGTTGCTTGCTACGGTTAGAACCATGGTCATGACGAACAATGTCCGATCGCCGCCGCGCAATCTCATCCGTTCGCCCCAACGTGTGGGCTCGGTCATCAGCCATGCCGTGAGGATGAGTAGTCCGGCCAGCGCAGGCATCGCCAGATATCCGGCGAGTGATGCGGCCGCGACGCTGAAAAGCAGGATCATTGCCGCGTGGACGATTCCGGCGACCGGAGTGCGTCCGCCCGCGCGCACATTTGTGGCCGTCCTTGCGATAGCGCCGGTTGCCGGTAGTCCGCCGAACAATGGCGCGACGATGTTCGCGGCCCCTTGGGCGACAAGCTCGGCGCCCGTTCGATGACTTCCGCCTATCATCCGGTCGGCAACGATCGCAGACAGCAGGGACTCCACGGCCGCAAGGAACGCGATCAAAAAAGCTGACGGCAGCAGTTCACTGATCCTGCCCACGCTGATGTGCGGAATGGACGGGGACGGCAGGCCGCTGGGAAGCGCCCCGAAGCGCGAATAGATTGTGTCGACGGGAAGCGGGAACATCGCAACTGCGGCCGAAGCGCATGCAATGACGAGAACGGAGCCAGGGAACCACGGAAGCCGGTGTCGGAGCAGCCCGATGCCGGCGATCGAGAGCACACCCACCGTCATTGCCGAGAGGTTCACGCTGGTTCGCGCGCTCCAAAGAACGGGCAAGCCGTGGATCAGGTCGGCGGGCACATGTGCGGCTGAAAGTCCAAGCAGATCCTTGAGCTGGCTGACAGCGATGATCAGCGCAATTCCAACCGTGAACCCTTCGATGACGGCCTCCGGCACGAGCGCGATGAAGCGGCCCGCGTTGACCAGACCGCCAGCGACCAGGATCATCCCTGCGAGCAGCGTTGCCAGCAAAAGCCCGTCGAATCCGTATTGCTCGATCACGCTGGCGACGACGACGATGAACGCGCCCGTAGGACCGCCGATCTGGACCCTGCTTCCACCGAGTAGAGAAATGAGAAAGCCGCCGATGATCGCTGTCACCAAACCTGCCTTGGGTGTGGCTCCAGACGCGATCGCTATGGCGATGCTGAGCGGCAGAGCCACCAATGCGACAGTGATGCCTGCCAGTGCATCGCCTAGAAAAAGGCGCCACGTATAGTCTTTCAGTGTCGTAAGGAGCTTTGGCTTCATTGACCCGCGCTAAGCGGTGGTTGCGCTTTCTTCAACAGCGCCCGCCTGATGTCTGGAATAGGTCAAAAGTGGACGCAAGCGCCGCGTCAGAATCTGGGCAATAAGCTCGCGTGGATACAGCCGGTCTTCGCGTTCGCGAAAAAAGGGCCGCCCCAGCGGAGCGGCCCTTACTGGTTCTCGACCCCTGAACGGGCGGCCTTAATGCTTCGGCGCGGCCGCCGGCACCGCCTGATATCCGCCCAATTGGGCTACGAGCTTCTTGTAGGCGTCGAGATAGGCAAGGACGATCACCTGGCCGATCTCGGTGTTCTGGTAGCCCGCTGCGCCTGCCGCTCCGAAGCCGCCCCACCAACCGGCCGCTCCGCCCGCGCCCCAGCTGATGTCGCGCTTGCGGAAATAGCCCTGGGTCAGCGCTTCTTCCTCGGTCGTTCGGGCATTGACGAGGGATAGGGTGACCGTCGCTTCGCCCTTCTTGACGTTGATCCCGCCGGCGACCGCTCCGACCGTCGACGCCCAGCCGCCGAAATGGCCGAGCACTCCGCCCAGGACCGCGCCGGCTCCGCCGCCGCCCGAATTCTTGTTGGTGCTCACGATGTCCGGCTGGAGGAAATAGTCCGCGGCCTTGACCTGGCCCGCGCCCATGTTCGAACCGCGCTGGAGCTCGCCCTGCTCGGCCATCGCGCGTTCCATCGCCCGGCTCTGCATCGCCCGGCCGCGGTTGACCATGGTGAAGCAGCCCGACTGCTGGACGAAGATCTTGATGATCGCCTCGGGGCTGCCGAGGTTCAGCTCGCGCCACCATTGGTTGTCTGGCTCGACGATCGCGAGCGTCCCGATGCGATGGCTGCAGAGCGGGATCTGCTGCTGGCCGGCTTGCTGGTCCTGATAGCCCGAGCTGGCCTTGGAGCTCTCGCCCGGCTTGGCCGCGGCGGCCGAAGTCGAGACGGTTGCGAGCACGGCTCCCGCACCCGCGAGAAATGCGTATTTGGTCATCGATTTGCCCCCTGCTTGACGCGCCGCTCTTAACAGCGATCAACGTGAGTCGGTAGGGGCTTTGCGAGCCCGCGCTCGCCCTGCTAGCGCCCGCGCCAATGCAGAAAATCGACCGCATCCGTAATTTCTCCATCATCGCGCATATCGACCACGGCAAGTCGACGCTCGCCGACCGGCTGATCCAGGCGACCGGCGGCCTCACCGAGCGCGAGATGACGGGCAACGCGCAGGTGCTCGACAATATGGACATCGAGCGCGAGCGCGGGATCACCATCAAGGCGCAGACCGTGCGGCTCGAGTGGAATGGCTATGAGCTGAACCTGATGGACACGCCCGGCCACGTCGATTTCGCCTATGAGGTATCGCGCTCGCTCGCCGCGTGCGAAGGCGCCTTGCTCGTCGTCGACGCCGCTCAGGGAGTCGAGGCCCAGACCCTCGCCAACGTCTACCAGTCGATCGAGCACGACCATGAGATCGTCCCCGTCATCAACAAGATCGACCTCCCCGCCGCGGACCCGGAGGGCGTCCGCCAGGAGATCGAGGAGATCATCGGCCTCGACGCGTCGGGCGCGGTCCTCGCCAGCGCGAAGACCGGCATCGGCATAGAGGACGTGCTCCAGGCGCTCGTCGACAAGATCCCGCCCCCCACGGGCGACGCCTCCGCCCCCACCAAGGCCATGCTCGTCGACAGCTGGTACGACCCCTATCTCGGCGTCGTCATCCTCGTCCGAGTCATCGTCGGGCGCTTGAGCAAGGGGCAGCAGATCCGCTTCATGCAGGCCGGCACCACCCACCTCGTCGACCGCGTCGGCTGCTTTAGGCCCAAGATCGAGCAATTGCAGGAGCTCGGCCCCGGCGAGATCGGCTTCATCACCGCGCAGATCAAGGAAGTCGCCGAGACCCGCGTCGGCGACACGATCACCGACGCCAGGCGCCCCGCGCCTGCCCCGCTCCCCGGCTTCAAGGAGGTCCAGCCGGTCGTCTTCTGCGGTCTCTTCCCGGTCGACGCCAACGACTTCGAGA
>JBKPOO010000017.1:0-40893 GCA_046733175.1 Pseudomonadota bacterium | reverse complement strand
CAGCACGTCCCTAAGATGGTGCGAGGCGGAGCTTTTGTGCAAGTGCGAATGAGAAAAGGGCCGCGACTAAGGGGAGTGAGATGTCGCGGCCCGAGGGAATTATTGCGCGGCGGCCGCTGAAACCGTGGTCGCCTTCGCGGCCGTATTGCACTTGTCGAGCTCAGCCGCGCCGAACGCGCGTCCATCGACGACGAAGCTTTCGATTCGCCCGGCGCGCTTGGCGAGCGACTGGCAAAGGACCGCTGGGCGGCTTTCCTGAGTCGAGCCCTGGCAGGCGGCCGGTCCGCACCTCCAGGTAATGTCGCGAGCGATGAACCGGTCGTTCGTCGGAACGGCCGGCTTGGCGGAGTAAGTGGCGGCTGCGAGAGGCGCCGCTGAAACCAGGGCCGCCGAAGCAATCAACACGGTCCGAAACATCGCGATCCTCCTGTTCGTTGCGATTTGCAACTGACTAGGATATTTAGTTTCGACTTGCAACTATTTTTTCCGGATCGCTTGTGCTTTCATTGCGTTCGAGGAGAGGGAGGACGCCGAACTTGCCGGCAGACCGAGTCACGTCTCATATCGATGCGTTTCGCGAGGCGGCGCTCTCCTGCCCGATTCCGCCAGCCGTCGAGCTGATCGGCGAAAAATGGGCCTTCCTCATTCTTCGCGGCGCCCTCAACGGCCTCGAGCATTTCGAGGAATTCCAGGCCGGGTTGGGAATCGCGCGCAACATCCTTTCCGACCGGCTAACCCGGCTGGTCGCCGGCGGGATCCTGGAACGGGCACCCGATCCGTCGGACAAGCGCAAGGTTCTTTATTCCCTGACCCCGAAGGGCGAGGGCCTGCTCCCAGTGGTCCTCGCGTTGCGCCAGTGGGGCGAGGAATGGGGCTATGGGAAGACGCAGGTCGTTCTTGCCGACCGTCGCGACGGCCAGCCGGTGCGCAAGATCGGTGTCCAGGCGCACGACGGGCGCGAGTTGACGCTGGACGATTTGATGTGGGTCAGGCCGGACGGAAAACGCGTTTCAATCCACGCCGCGCTTCAAACCGCGGCCGAATAATTACTCGTAGTCACCACCGGACGGCGTCGGACGCGGCGGGGCGGCAGCGGTCAGCCGCAGAGCCTCGGCGGCATCGCTGAGCGACGCCAGCTCCTCGGTCTCATCTTCCTCGTCGATCCGGACCTTCTGCAGGTTGGTGACGAGCGCTTCCTCGAGATCTTTGGGCTTCACCGTCTCTTCGGCCACTTCGCGCAGCGCGACGACCGGATTCTTGTCGCGGTCGCGGTCGATCGTGAGGTCGGCGCCGCCCGAAATCTGGCGCGCACGCTGGGCGGCGAACAGGACCAGGTCGAACCTGTTCGAAACCTTGTCTACGCAGTCTTCAACCGTAACGCGCGCCATTCGTCGCCTCTTTAAAAGCTTCAATCCGGTGGGGAGGCGGCGAATTAGGGACGCGCCGCTCCAAAGTCAATGAAATCGGGCATCCGGACCCGCCTTGCGTTGTGACGCGCGCGAGGCGAGACATGCGCATGGCAACGGGCGATCGAACGCTGACTATCGACGGCAACCGGCTGACGCTGTTGCCCGATGGGCCGCAGCGCCTGCGGGCGTTGATGGAGCTGATCGACGGCGCCGAAACGTCCGTCCGAATGCTCTATTATATTTATACCGCCGACCGCTCCGGCGCCCAGGTGCGCTCTGCCCTGGTCCGGGCGCTGGAGCGCGGCGTCGCGGTTTCTCTGCTGATCGACGGCTTCGGAAGTAGCCGAACCAATGAGGGCTATTTTCGGGAGCTCGCCGACAGGGGCGCCGCTTTCTGCCGATTCAACCCGTCTTACGGCCGCCGCTATTTGCTTCGGAACCATCAGAAGCTGACGCTCATCGATGGAGAGGGCGACTCGCCGCGAATCCTGATCGGCGGTTTCAACATCGAGGATACGTATTTCGGCGACTTCTCGGACAAGGCCTGGCGCGACATCGGCTTGCTGATCGAGGGGCGGGCCGGGGGCCGAGTCGTACCTTATTATGACGCGCTCATGGCATGGGCCCTGAATCGCCGGTCGCGCTTGAAGACTCTTCGAGGCGTGGTCCGCCGCTTCAGCGAGCACAAAGGGCCGCTTCAGTGGCAATATGGCGGGCCCATGCAGCTGAAGTCGCCGTGGGCCTTGGCGACGATCCACGACCTGGCGAAGGCCAATGACCTTGAAATGATCGCCGCCTATTTCGCACCGATGGGCGGAATGCTGCGCCGGATCGGCGACGTCGCCCGGCGCGGCCGAGCCCGCGTGATCACCGCGTCGAAGTCGGACAACCGGCCGACCATCGATGCCGCTCGAAGCACTTACTCCCGGCTCTTGAGGCGCGGGGTCGAGGTGTTCGAATATCAGCCGGCGAAGCTCCATTCGAAGTTGCTGGTGATGGATGACGTGGTCCACGTCGGCTCGTCCAACTTCGATTTGAGGAGCCTTTATCTCAACATGGAGATGATGCTTCGAGTCCATGATCCCGACTTCGCGATCATGATGCGCAGCTATTTCGAGCACGAACTCGGCTCGTGCGCGCAGATCACTCAGGAATCGCACGCCAAGGCGAGTTGGCTGCAGCGCCTGCGGTGGAGGATCGGCTGGTTCCTGGTGACTTCGCTCGATTACACGGTCACGAGGCGGCTCGCGCTTCGAGTGCCTTAGGCCTCAGGCTCGCGCCACGCCCAGAACAGGGTCGCGGGCGGCACGTTGACCCATTCGAACCCGCGATCGATGCGTTCGAAGTGCGGCTTGATGAAGTCGAGCACCTTGGGACTGAACTGGTAAATGAGGAAGGCGCCGCCAGGACGGACGGCATCCGCGGTGGCCGCGGCGATCGCTTCGCCAACTCCGGGCGGGAGGGTAGAAAACGGGAGACCCGACAGCACATAGTCGGCCTTGTCGAAGCCGCGGTCCGCAAGGATATCTTCGACGTCCGCGGCCGATCCCGTCACCGCGACCAGTCGCGGATCATCGATCGATTCGCGCAGGAACTTGGTGAAGTCCGGATTGGTATCGATGGTCAGCAGCGTCGAATCTTCGGGGAGGTTCGTGAGGATGTGGCGGGTGAAGGTTCCCACCCCCGGTCCATATTCGACGAACAGCTTCGTATTTTCCCAATCGACCGGGCGAAGCATCTTTTCGATCAGCACCCGGCTGGAGGGAATGATCGACCCGACCATGACCGGATGCTTCAAAAAGCCGCGCAGGAACTGCCATTGCGGGCTCGGCGCTCGTCGGTCGTGGCGGCGGCGATTGAGGCGGCGCGGGCCTTTGAGGGTTCGCGCGGTCGAAATCGGCATTTGTGCTCCGTCTGGCGCCTGGAAGCGGCGACCGTTGGCAAATGGATGGTCGGTTGGCAACTAAATCCGCGACGAAAAGGCCGTTCTGATCGGCCAATCCCTCAGCTTTTCCCCCCTTCGCGCGGCCGGAGCATTCCCGGAAGCACGAAGCCGATGCCGCTCATCGGTCGCACCGCATCGCTTTTCAAAGTTTCTTGGATGCGGTCATATTCCTCGAGCATCTCCGGGGTCACCGACGCGCGCGTCTCGGCAAGCGCCGTTTCGAAGTCGGCCATGGTCACCTCGCCGGCGTCTAACCCCCGGCGAAGAGCGGTAAGTCCGGCCCTTCGCACCAGATCCTCCAGATCGGCTCCGGTGAAGCGGTCGGTGCGCTTGGCGAGCGATTCCAGATCGACATCATTGGCGAGCGGCATGCCTTCCGTGTGGATCGCGAGGATCCGCCGGCGGCCGGCAGTGTCCGGAGGACCGACATAGATCAGCTCATCGAAGCGGCCCGGCCGAAGCAACGCGGGATCGATCAGCGTCGGCCGGTTGGTTGCGCCGATGACGACGACATTCTGCAGTTCCTCGAGCCCGTCGAGCTCGGCGAGAATCGTATTCACGACCCGCTCGGTCACCTGGGGCTCCCCGAGGCCGCCGCCGCGAGCAGGGACCAGGCTGTCGAGCTCGTCGATGAAGATGATCGTCGGAGCGACCTGCCGCGCTCGAGCGAACAGTCGGGCGATCTGCTGCTCGCTTTCCCCATACCATTTGCTGAGCAGGTCCGAGGATTTCGTGGCGATGAAATTGGCCTCGCTCTCGCGCGCCGCGGCTTTGGCCAGCAGGGTCTTGCCGGTGCCTGGCGGGCCGTAGAGGAGGAAGCCTTTGGCGGGACGGATACCCAGCCGGCGGAACGCCTCCGGATGCTTGAGCGGAAGCTCGACCCCTTCGCGCAACCGGTCGCGAGCATCGTCAAGCCCGCCGATATCGTCCCATCCGATCCGCGGCGCCTCGACCATCACTTCACGCATCGCCGAGGGCTGGACGCGCTTGAGTGCATTGTCGAAATCCCTAAGTTCGACCGACAGCGCGTCGAGGATTTCGGTCGGGATCGTCTGCTCGGCAAGATTGAGCTTGGGCATGATCCGGCGAACCGCCTCGAGCGCGGCCTCGCGGGTCAGCGCGGCCAGGTCGGCGCCGACGAAACCGTAAGTGCGGCGCGCGAGGTCGTCGAGGTCGACGTCCGGGGCGAGCGGCATCCCGCGCGTGTGAATACCAAGGATCTCTCGCCGTCCACGGTCGTCGGGCACGCCGATGATGATTTCGCGGTCGAGCCGACCTGGCCGGCGAAGCGCTTCGTCGAGCGCCTCGGGGCGATTCGTCGCCGCGATCACCACCGTGTTCTGCCTCGGCTCCATCCCGTCGAGCAGGGTCAGCAGCTGTGCGACCAGCCGCTTTTCGGCTTCGCCAGTGACCTGGCCGCGCTTGGGAGCAATCGAGTCGATCTCATCGATGAAGATGATGGACGGCGCGGCCTCGGCGGCCTGCTCGAAGATTTCGCGCAGCCGCCGCTCGCTCTCGCCATAGGCCGAGCCCATGATCTCCGGCCCGGCGATATGGAAGAACTGCGCCGCGCTTTCATTGGCCACCGCCCTTGCGAGCAAGGTTTTCCCTGTCCCGGGCGGCCCGTGGAGGAGCACGCCCTTCGGCGGATCGACTCCAAGTCGCTGGAACAGCTCGGGATGGCGAAGTGGAAGCTCGACCATTTCGCGAAGGGCATCGATGGTGTCGCGCATTCCGCCCAAGTCGTCGTAGGTGACATCTGCGCGGCGCTGGCCGTCGGTCGCCGAAAATTCGGACAGCAGCTCGACGCTGGTCTTGGAATCAATATGGACGATCCCCTTGGGCGCAGTGGTAACGACGACCAGCCGCAGCTCCTGAAGCGCGAAGGCTGGCGCGTTGAGCATCTGGCGAATGGGTTCGGGTACGTCGGCGTTCACTCTTTGGTGGCCGACCGTCGAAACCGTATCGCCTTCGACCAGGGGTCGGCCGGCGAAAGTTCGCTTCAGGGCGTCCGCCGATCCTTGAAGCCGGATGTTCGGCTGGGCCGGAGCGAAGACGACGCGCGTCGCCGCCTGCGATTCGGCTTTGCGCACCTCGACGAAGTCGCCGGATCCTACTCCGGCGTTCGCGCGCTGGAGCCCGTCGAGCCGGATGATGTCGATTCCTTCGTCTTCGCCGTAAGGGCGAATCGCGCGAGCGGCGGTCGATCGGCGGCCGACGATCTCGATGACCTCGCCCTCTTTCAGGCCGAGCGAATCCATTAGGCTGTCCGGGAGCCGGGCGAATCCCCGCCCGCTGTCCGCGGGCGGCAGGCTCGCCACCTGGACCTTGCGCGATTTCACCCGTTCGATCGTGTCCGTGTCAGCCATGATCTCTCCTAAGGGGAGCCCCTCATACCGGTTGCGTAACAGCTTCGGTACGGCAAGGGTTCAATATTTGATCGCTCCGGCGATTTTACGAACGACCGAACGCGGAGCGAAGCGAGTGCTGACCGCGCCGATCTTGTTGACCAATCCGGGAACAACTACCGCCCGATTTCGGTCCATCGCTTCGAGGCCCGCCTCGACAACTTCACCCGCTTCCATTGCTACCGTGTCGAACGCCCCGTTGCCGCCAAATCCGGCGACTTCGCCGAACTCGGTTCGGGTCGGTCCCGGGCAGAGGCAGCTGACCTTGATTCCATGCGGCTTCAATTCCTCGTGAAGCGCCTCGGTGAACGACAGGACGAAGGCCTTCGTCGCGAAATAGACGGCCATCTTGGGCCCGGGCTGGAAGGCGGCCGTCGAGGCGACGTTGAGGATGGCGCCCGATTTCCGCTCGATCATCCCGGGCGCGACCGCTCGGCACAGGTCCGCGAGCGCGCCGACGTTGAGGTCGATCATCTGCCGCAGGCGTTTCGCGTCGAGCTCAGCGAAGCGCCCGATCAGCCCGAACCCGGCATTGTTGACGAGGATCTCGACCTCCTCGCCAGCGGCTTCGAGGTTCGCCATCAGCTTGGCGGCGGCGGTCGCCTTGGATAAATCGATCGCCACCGCGCGCGCATTGCCGAGCTCCCTGGCCAGCGCCTCGAGCCGGTCCTTGCGCCTCGCGGCGAGCACGAGGCGATGACCGCGCTTCGACAGCTGCCGAGCGAACTCGACTCCGAGCCCGGCCGACGCGCCGGTGATCAGGACAATGGGAGTTTTTTTCTTAGCCAATATGTCAGCCTCATTATTGCGACGCACTCGTGTGCTGCGAGTAGATCGCGTGCCACTGGCCGTCCCGGTAAACGAAAACGTCACTCGATGAGACGGGGTCGTTGCTTTCCGGTTTGATCAGCACCCACCGAAGCACGGCGGTGTCCCCGAACAGGCTCACCTCGCCGCGGATTGGGTGGGCTGCCTTCCAGCTTGCGACCTGCGCCGCCAATTCCGGCGAACCGCCGGCCTTGCGTGCGTGGGCAAGGATCATCGACTTGTCGCTGACCTTCCCATTCGCGCCAACCGATCGATACTCCGGCAAGAGCAACTTATCGAGAAACGCCGTGTCGCCGGCAATCTCGGCCTTGAGCCAGGCATCGTCAGCGGCGAGGACGGCGTCAGCGGTCTTCGCCTGATGGGCCATGGCTGGGGCGGAAAAAACAATTACGACCGGCAGCAACAATCTCTTCACGTCGAATCTCCTTGCGTCGCGGTATCGGCGTATTGGCCGACGGCCCCGGCGCACCGATCATTCCACGAACGGCACGATTAAGGGCCACGAACGACGCTCGCAGAGTCAGCTGACGGTCGCTTTCACAATCTTCCCGGGCTCGCGCGGCGGCTCTCCGGTGGGAAGCGCATCGACATGCTCCATGCCGCTCTCGACCTGCCCCCACACTGTATATTGGCCGTCGAGGAATCTCGCGTCGTCGAAGACGATGAAGAACTGGCTGTTGGCGCTGTCCGGATCGTTCGAGCGCGCCATCGACGCCACTCCGCGGACGTGCGGCTCCTTGCTGAATTCGGCCTTGAGATTGGGCAGGTCGGACCCGTGATAGCCCGTCCCCGTCGGGTCCCCGCCTTGGGCCATGAAGCCGGGGATCACGCGGTGGAATACGACCCCGTCGTAAAAGCCCTTGTTCGCCAGCTCGGTGATGCGCTGGACGTGGCCGGGGGCGAGATCGGGCCGGAGCTTGATGACGACGTCGCCGCCGGATGAAAGCGAAAGGGTGAGACGGTCGGCGTCGGCCATGATTCTAGCTCCGTTCGTTGGATTTGCACGCGGCGATTTAGGGTCGAGCGACGCCTTGCGCCAGACTCGCTGCCCCAATAGGAGGGCGCGACCGCATTCGAACCGAGGGAGCGTCATGACGGAGAGCGAGCACATCGCCGCCGCGCCCCCATCCGAATCCAGGGCGGTGATCGACGAGGAAGACCGGCTCCGGCCGGAGTTCGTCGATCGAGTCCTCGACGCCGTCGAAGCCGGGGACGATGCGACGGCGCGCGAGCTGGTGAAGCCGCTTCACCCGGCCGACGTCGCCGACCTCATCGAGCTTGCCGCGCGCGACGAGCGCGAAGGGCTGGTAAAGGCGCTGGCCGAGATCGTCGGTCCGAACGTCCTCGCGGAAATGAATGATTACGTCCGCGAAGGCCTGCTCGACGAAATGGAGCCGCAGCAGGTCGCGGACATCGCCGGCCAACTCGAGACCGACGACGCGGTCGCTCTGATCGAGGACCTCGACCGCGACGACCAGCAGGCGGTGCTCCAGGCGATGGAGCCCGACGACCGTGCCGCGGTCGAAGAGGCGCTCGGCTATCCGGAGGAATCGGCCGGCCGCCTGATGCAGCGCGACCTCTGCGCCGTCCCTGAACATTGGAAGGTCGGCCAGGTCATCGATTACCTCCGCTCGACCGCGGAGCTGCCAACGGATTTCTGGGAAGTCTTCGTCGTCAATCCGAACCACCACCCGGTCGGCACGTGCAAGCTGTCGACGATCCTGAGGACTCCGCGGACGACTTCGGTCGCCGAAATCATGGCCCGCGAGCAGACCCTCATCCCGGTCGACATGGACCAGGAAGACGTCGCGCTTCGGTTTCAGAAATATGCGCTCGTTTCGGCGGCCGTGGTCGACGACGAGGGGCGGCTCGTCGGGATGATCACCGTCGACGATATCGTCCATATCATTCAGGAAGAAGCGGGCGAGGACGTCCTGCTGCTCGCCGGCGCGGGCGAAGGCGACATCAACGAGCCGATCCGACTGACGGTGCGCACCCGTCTCCTGTGGTTGCTGGTCAACCTGCCGACGGCGATGCTGGCGGCCTCGGTTGTCCATCTATTCGATGCGCAGATCGCGAAGTTTGCGGTGCTCGCGGTCCTCATGCCGATTGTTGCCGGGATGGGCGGCAATGCCGGCACGCAGACGCTGGCGGTGGCGGTGCGGGCGCTGGCGACCAACCAGCTCACCGAATCGAACACTATTCGCGCCTTCGCCCGCGAGCTGATGATCGCGCTCGCCAACGGACTTTCGCTGGGCGCGCTCATCGGTCTCGGAGTCGCCGTCGTGTTCCACAACCCGCTGCTCGGCGCGGTCATGGGCGCGGCGATGGTGATCAACAACCTCGTCGCGGGGCTGGCCGGAGTGATGGTCCCGATCACCCTCGATCGCTTCCGGATCGATCCGGCGGTGTCTTCGGCGGTGTTCGTGACGACCTGCACCGATTGCCTCGGCTTCCTGTCGTTCCTCGGCCTCGCGACGCTGGTCGGCCTCGGCCGCTAAGCCGTTGCGAATCGGGGCCAACACGGTCAATTCCAGGGCGTGCCGACTCTCCATCTGACGAAGGTTGCGTTCGCCTGCCGGGACCTCCACGCGCTGCAGGAGCGGATCGCCCGCCGGGCGGTCGGCGGCGAAATCCGAATCGCCACTCGAATGCGTCCAAAGCGCGCGGGAGAGCTCGTCGGCGGCAACCTCTACTGGATCGTCAAGCACCGGCTGGTTGCGGGGATCGAGATCCTTCGGTTCGAGGATCGCGAGGACGGGCGAATCGACATCGTCTGCGCGGCGGAGCTGAAGATCGTCTCTCCCAAGCCGCGCCGCGCGCACCAGGGCTGGCGCTATCTCGAAGATTCCGACGCGCCTTCATCCGACGACGACGGAAGCGGCCTAGGGGCGCTTCCCCCACAGCTTTATGGCCGCCTCGCCGCGCTGGCTCTGGTTTAGTCGGCTCGCCGACGCTATCGATTCGCCGACATCAATTCAGGAGGCCCGAATGACCACTTCGTCGCTAATCGATTCCAAAGTCGCGGAGCGGGCCATGCTGAAGCATCCTTTCTACCAGGCGTGGACCGAAGGCCGGCTGACGCTCGAAACGCTGGGCGATTATTCGCGCCAATATTTCCACCATGTCGAAGCCTTCCCGCGCGCCGTCAGCGCGGTGCACAGCGCCTGTCCGGACCGCGACGGCCGCCGGATGCTCGCGGAAAACCTCGCGGAGGAAGAGGGCGTCGAGGCTGGCAAGCAGGATCACGCGACCTTGTGGCTGATGTTCGCTGCGGGCCTCGGCGAAAGCGAAGAAGTGGTCCGCGCCCAGCAGCTCAACCCGGAGACCCAGGCCCTGATCGACACCTTCCGCAAGCTGTCCCGGCGGTCCTATGCGGCCGGGCTCGGAGCGCTTTATGCCTATGAAAGCCAGTTCCCGGGGGTCGCCAGCGCCAAGATCGAGGGCCTGATCGACCGTTACGGGATCTCCGACGAGCCGACGCTGCGGTTCTTCCGGGTTCACGAATATGCCGACGTCGAGCATAGCTCGGTCTGCCGCGCCCTGCTCGATCGGCTGCCGGAAGCTGACAAAGCCGAAGCGGTCGCCGCGGGCGAGGAGCTCGCGGGCGCGTTGTGGGACTTCTTGTCGGGTGTGGAGGCCCGAGCCTCGGTTCAGTAGCCGGCGCCGGAGACCCTGCAGCCGTTGACCGTGGCGGACCCGTGCGCATGGACGATACAGGAGGGCTCGCCGGTCAGGGCTATCGTCGCCGTCCCCGTGCCGTCGATCGTCGCTTCGTTCGTCACCTGGGCTTTGACCGTCGCTGCGCCTTCCGCGCCGATCGTCGCGTCCTTGACCGTGAGCCCGGCGGCGTCGAGCGATGAAATCCCGCGGACGATGGCAGTCATCTTGCCGGCGCGCCCGCCAAGCGCAGCGCTGGCCGTGCCGATGACGTTTACTCGAAGCTGGTCGACGTCGGTCTCGGCAATCGCGGCGCCGCCGGACCCCTGGACGGCAAGGTCGAAGGTCAGGCCTTTCACCGCATTGATGTCGAGGCTGCCCGATCCGTTGAGAGAGGCGGCGCTGAGGTCATGGGTGCCGATCGCGACTTCGACGGTTCCGATATTGTCGCCGGAATAGCCGCCCCAGGCGGATTGATTCGCGTGCACGATCAAAGTCTGCCCGCGGACATCGATCGCGACCCTGTCTATGGCCCGAGCCGAGCCAATGGCCTGGGCAAAGGGAGCGACTCCGGTGGTCAGCCGCACCTTGAACGGCCCGTCGACGCGGACCTTGTCGAAGCCGCTGACTCCGAAGTTGCGGGTTTCAGCGCCCGCCGGCGCGGCCGCCGCGGCGAGCGCGAAAAGGATGAGGAGGTGGGTACGCATGGCGGCCACCTTCCTACAGCAGGATTAAAGCGCGTTTAAGAGCAGTGAACGTTGCCGGAGCCGGCCTTGCTCACGTTGCACTTGGCGCCGCCGGTCACGTCAACGTCGCCCGAGCCCATGATGCTGACGTCGGCGGTTCCGCTCGCATTGACCGAGACGCTTCCCGACCCGGCGATGGAAACGTCCGCGGCGGTCGTCTGGATGCCTTTGGCGTCGATGTCGCCAGAGCCGGCAATGTCGAACTTCGCCGTCTGCGCCTTGCCGCTGCCGGCCTTGGCCGCACCCGATCCGGCGATCGCGAGCTTGAGATCCTGGACGTCGAGGGTCGCGACGTTGATTCCGCCGGATCCCGCCACGGTTCCTTCGAAGCGGTCGCCCTTCACCTGGTCGACCTTGATTCCGCCCGATCCCGCGATCGTCGCGCCGTGAAGCTCGGGGACCGTTACCGCGAGCTCGACTTTTCCGTGGAAATTCCAGCCGGAGTGGAACCAGCTCTTGTTCCGTTCGGAATGGATGACGAGCTTTCCGTCTCGAACCTCGACAACCATATGCTCCAGGATCTTCTGGGGCCCGCGCGCCGAAACGGTCGGGGCGGAGCCGGTGCGGACTGTCACGTCATAAGGCCCCGCAACCTCGATCTGGTCGAATCCTCCGACCTGGTAATTGCGCGATACCGTCGGTCCGCCGTCTTCGCTGCGGCTATGGCCGCAGGCCGAGGTGGCGGCAGAAGCAGCGATTACGGCTGCGGCGATCGACTTGCGCATAAAAGGCCTCCGGGTTCATGCTGTATTATCTTGGCAATACACCACCCCAAAATCGGCCGCAAGCGGAAAAAATAAGGGCGCCCGATGAGGGGCGCCCTCTTTGATTTCGTCATCTCCGCGAAAGCGGGGATCCAGCTAGGTTCGCGCTTTCGCGGGAATGACGATCAGGCCGGCTCTTTCGTCTTGTGGTGGATCGTCGCCGCCCGGTTGAGAATGTCCAGGATCTTCACCAGCGCGGACTTCTCGTCGGTCTGCTCCATCGCTCCGAGCTCGCGGGCCAGGCGCGAAGACGCGGCCTCGAAAATCTGGCGCTCGGAATAGCTCTGTTCCGGCGCGTCGTCCGGACGGAACAGGTCGCGGACGACTTCCGCGATCGAGGTCAGGTCGCCCGAGTTGATCTTCGCCTCATATTCCTGGGCGCGGCGCGACCACATGGTGCGCTTGATCTTCGGCTTGCCCTTCAGGGTCTCGAGCGCGTCCTTCATCGTCTTGTCGGAAGACAGCTTGCGCATTCCGACGCTGTCGGCCTTGTTGACCGGGACACGAAGGGTCATTTTCTCCTTCTCGAACCTCAGCACGTAGAGGTCGAGCCGAGTCCCTGCGATTTCGGTGCTCTGCAGCTCGACGACACGGCCTACGCCATGCTTGGGGTACACAACATAATCACCGACGTCGAAGCTAAGCGCCTTTGTAGCCATTGCACACCTTTCCAGTTGCGGCAGCAGAGCGGACGCATTCGCATCGTTCCCCAAAACGACCGTTGGTCGTGGCTCCCAGCCGATTTCTAGGCTTCCCTATGAATTTAAGGCCGCAGCTGAATCGCCCGCGGCCCCGTGTGACAATTTTATATCACAAGAGACCTCAAATTGCGAGTCCCAGCTGGAGCGGCTCTGAAGTCTCGTTTTCGCAGAGATTATGGAGGCCCAATCCGAGCAAGCGAATGCCTTTTGGTAGCGGATGAAGCGCCGCCAAAAGGGTCTGGCCGGTAGCCGTGAAGACCGCCTGATCAGGCACGGAGGAGCCGAAGCTTTTTGACCGCGTAATGATCGTGAAGTCCCCATATTTGACCTTCAAAGTAACCGTGCGCCCGGCGACCTCCGCGCGTCTTACCCGGTCCCAGGCATAGCCCGCGATGCGCTCCAGCTCGGCGGCGAGGCGATCCGGATCGCTCAGGTCCTCCTCGAACGTGCGTTCGGCGCTGACCGACTTGTACGGCCGATCGGGCTTCACTTCGCGCTCGTCGATGCCGCGGCAAATCCGCCAATACCAGTCGGCCGAGCTTCCGAACTGGGCCTGGAGCGCGGGGATGCTCCATTCGCGAAGGTCGGCTCCGGTCAGGATTCCCAGCCTTTCCATCTTTCGGGCGGTTACCGGGCCTATTCCATGGAACCTCGCGACCGGCAGGGAGGCGACGAACTCGGGACCTTTCTCCGGCGTGATGACGCAGAGCCCATCCGGCTTGCGGTGATCCGACGCTAGCTTGGCGATGAACTTGCAATAGGACACTCCCGCGGAGGCGGTGAGTCCCGTCTCCTCCCGGATTCGTCGGCGAATGTCCTCGGCGATCGCCCGCGCGCTCCCAAGGGAAAGCCGGTCCTCGGTCACGTCGAGATAGGCTTCGTCGAGCGAAAGCGGCTCGACGAGGTCGGTATAGGACAGGAAGATGGACCGGATCTGCTGCGATACGGCGCGGTAGACGTCGAAATGCGACTTGACGAAGATCAGGTCCGGGCAGCGGCGCTTTGCAGTGACCGACGGCATGGCTGACCGGACCCCGAATTTCCGGGCCTCGTAGCTCGCCGCCATGACGACCCCGCGATGCTGTCCGCCGACGGCGACGGGCTTACCCCGCAGGGCCGGGTCGTCGCGCTGTTCGACCGACGCATAGAAAGCGTCCATGTCGACATGGATGATCTTGCGGGTCGGGGTCGTGTCGCTTTGCATCGCAGCGAGGTTCTGATTAAGGCCGCGCCCCATGAACATCCACGAATATCAGGCGAAGGAACTGCTCGCGAAATACGGCGTGCCGGTCCCCGCAGGCTATCCCGCAATGAGCGTCGACGAGGCTGTCGCGGCCGCCGGGAAGCTCCCGGGACCGCTGTGGGTCGTCAAGGCGCAGATCCACGCCGGCGGCCGCGGCAAAGGCAAATTCAAGGAGCTTGGGCCCGACGCGAAGGGTGGCGTTCGCCTCGCGCGATCGATCGACGAGGTGCGCGAGAATGCGGCAGAGATGCTCGGCAAGACCCTGGTCACGATCCAGACGGGCCCGGCCGGCAAGCAGGTCCAGCGGCTTTACATCACCGACGGGGTCGACATCGCCAAGGAATTCTATCTGGCGCTGCTCGTCGATCGGGAGACGGGGCGGATCGCCATCGTCGCTTCGACCGAAGGCGGGATGGAGATCGAAAAAGTCGCTCACGACACGCCTGAGAAGATCACGACCCTGACCATCGATCCGGCGACCGGGCTGATGCCGCACCACGGTCGCGCGGTCGCCGCAGCGCTCGGGCTCACCGGCGACCTCGCCAAGCAGGCGAACAAGGTCATCGCGAAGCTCTACGACGCCTTTCTGGGCACGGACGCATCGCAGATCGAAATCAATCCGCTCGCCGTGACCGACAAGGACGAGCTCCTGGTCCTCGATGCCAAGGTCGGCTTCGACAACAATGCCGAATTCCGGCACCCCGATCTCGAGCAATTGCGCGATCTCACTGAAGAAGAGCCGATGGAAATCGAGGCGTCGAAATACGACCTCGCCTACATCAAGCTCGACGGCAACATTGGCTGCATGGTGAACGGCGCCGGGCTCGCCATGGCGACGATGGACATCATCAAATTGAACGGAGCGTTCCCGGCCAACTTCCTCGACGTCGGCGGCGGCGCCTCGAAGGAGAAGGTGACCGCCGCCTTCAAGATCATCCTCAGCGATCCCGCCGTCGAGGGCATCCTCGTCAACATTTTCGGCGGGATCATGCGGTGCGACATCATCGCGGAAGGAATCGTCGAGGCGGCTCGCGAGGTCGATCTCAAGGTGCCCCTGGTCGTGCGGCTCGAAGGCACCAACGTCCAGCAGGGCAAGGACATCCTCGCGCAGAGCGGCCTCGCCATCGTTCCCGCCAACGATCTCGGCGACGCGGCGAAGAAGATCGTCGCCGAAGTGAAGCGGCCGGTCGAAGCATGACGATCCGCGAAGGTGGCTGCCGTTGCGGAAAGGTGCGTTTCGAGGTGAATAGCGCGCCGATGCTGACGATGGCGTGCCACTGCCGCGGTTGCCAGCGCATGACGGCGAGCGCCTTCTCCCTGTCCGAAGGCTATTCGTCCTCCGCGTTCAAGCTCACCGATGGCGACGTCGTGATCGGCGGGATTCACGGACCGACCCGCCATTACTTTTGTGATCACTGCAAGAGCTGGTTGTACACCGAGCCGGAGGGCGTGCCGGATTTCGTCAATGTTCGATCCACCCTGTTCGACGAGCCGCGCCCGGATCGCCCGTTTGTCGAGACTTATGTGGATGAAGCTTTGCCGTGGGCGCGAACGGGCGCCGAACATAGTTATGACGCGCTTCCCGCGATGGACGAGTGGCCGGAGCTGATCCGGGCGTTTGCCGAGCGGAGCGGCGCCTGGGCCAAAGAGGAATTCAACCCATGAAAGTGCTGGTCGCCGTCAAACGGGTGATCGATTTCAACGTCAAACCGCGAGTCAAGATGGACGGCTCGGGGGTCGATCTCATGAATGTCAAAATGAGCATGAACCCCTTCGACGAGATTGCGGTCGAAGAGGCCATCCGGCTCAAGGAAAAGGGCTCCGCCACGGAGATCGTCGCCGTATCGATCGGCCCGGCGAAAGCGCAGGAAACTCTCCGCACGGCGCTCGCAATGGGCGCGGACCGCGCGATCCTCGTCCAGACCGATGAGGAGGTCGAACCGCTCGCGGTCGCCAAGATCCTCGCAAAGGTCGCCGGCGAAGAGCAGCCCGGAATGATCATTCTCGGCAAGCAGGCGATCGACGACGATAATAATGCGACGGGGCAGATGCTCGCCGCGCTGCTCGGCTGGCCGCAGGGAACGTTCGCCTCGAAGGTCGAGCCCAGCGCGGATGCCGTGACCGTGACCCGCGAGGTCGATGGCGGGCTCGAAACGGACAAGCTCAAGCTGCCGGCCGTTGTGACGACCGACCTGCGCCTGAACGAGCCGCGCTATGCCTCCTTGCCCAACATCATGAAGGCCAAGTCGAAGCCGCTGGCGACGAAATCCCCCGATGAGCTCGGGGTCGACATTTCGCGGCGCATCGAGACCGTGAAGGTCGCCGAGCCGCCGAAACGGCAGGCGGGTGATAAGGTCGGATCGGTCGATGAGCTGGTCGGCAAGCTCAAGACTTTGGGGGTGGTGCAATGAGTGTCCTGGTTCTGGTCGAACATGCCGACGGCAAGCTCAAGGACCCGACGCTCTCGGCCGTGACCGCCGCGGCGAAACTCGGCGAAGTCCACGCGCTCGTCGCGGGATCGAACGTCGGCGGGGTTGCGGGCGAAGCGGCCAGGATTGCCGGCGTCTCAAAGGTGCTGGTGGCCGAAGCTGCGCATCTCGATCACGACCTTGCCGAAAATGTCGCGCCGCTCGCTGTCCGGCTGATGGCGGATTACGATGCTTTCGTCGCTCCAGCTTCGACCTTCGGCAAGAATATCGCTCCGCGCGTCGCGGCCCTGCTCGACGTGATGCAGGTGAGCGACATCATTTCGGTCGAGAACGCCGACACGTTCACGCGCCCGATCTACGCCGGCAATGCCATCGCCACGGTGCGTTCGAAGGATTCGAAGAAGGTGATCACGGTCCGCGGAACCGGCTTCGAGAAGGCCTCACGCGAGGGCGGCAGCGCGGCCACCGAGCAAATCGACACCGGCAGTGACGCCGGCCTCAGCAGCTTCGTCGGGCTCGAAGCTTCGGAGAGCGAGCGGCCGGAATTGACCAGCGCCCGGATCATCGTTTCCGGCGGCCGCGCGTTCGGGAGCAGCGAGCAGTTCCACGCTTTGCTCGATCCACTGGCTGACAAGCTCGGAGCTGCGGTTGGTGCAAGCCGCGCTGCCGTCGATGCGGGCTACGCGCCCAATGACTATCAGGTCGGACAAACGGGCAAGATCGTCGCTCCTGACGTCTATATCGCGATCGGTATTTCGGGCGCGATCCAGCACCTCGCCGGAATGAAGGATTCGAAGACGATCGTCGCCATCAACAAGGATGAGGAAGCGCCGATCTTCCAGGTCGCGGACATCGGTCTCGTCGGCGACCTGTTCAAGATCGTTCCGGAGCTGACCGAGAAGCTCTGACAAAGAAGGCCCGCCGCAGGGAGAGCGAGCGGCGGGCCAAGTTTGTTACAGACGGATCAATGGCTGACTTGCGGTTTCCGCTGGCCGGAGGCGAACCGTCCGCCACTCTCATTGTTTGTCGACTGCGATGAGGTTTGCCTGTGCGCTTGGCTCCTCTGCGATGGCGTCGACGAACTGCTTTGGTGCCCGCTGGGGTTTCCGCCCGAATTATTGAGCATGGCCATCACGGCGCTGGCCTGAGGAGCGGTCAATGGCTTGCCGTCAGGGCCGCACGGCACGCCGTTGATGATCTGGATTCCATTGGGAAGCCCGGCTCCGCCGCTGCCGTTTCCGAGTGACAGGTTCAGCAAGCCGGAGCCGTTGGCGGACGCCGAACCGTTGGCGCTTGCGTGACGCTTGCTGACGTTGGCGTTTGTCGAACCGTTGCCCGAGGCCGAGCCCTGAAGAAGCGCCGAATTGGCGCCCCTGGTGAGCGAGGCCGCGGCGTTAGTGGCCGAACCGGCGGTTGCTGCGGCATTCGCGCCGTGGCCATTGCCGCGAGTGATGGCGAGCGCGCCGTTCGTGGCGTTGCTCGCGGTTCCAGCGAGCGCGAGACCGTTTCCGGTTCCGTTTCCGCCGTTCGTCACCGAGCCTGCGATCCCACTCGCCGTGGTGACGACGCCCGCCAGGCCAACATTCGGAAGGCCGTGGCCGTGATGTCCATTGCCGCCGCCGTTGCCGTTGGTGGGGACAAGCCCGACGACGCTATTCACGAGCGAATTGACGGTTCCAGTGTTTCCCGGGATGCCGCTCGTCCCTCCGCCGACCAGGTTGCCGACGGTATTGCACAGGCAATTGCCGAGCGAGCCGACCGCGCCTCCAAGCCCGCCCGGGCTTGCGCCGCCAACCAGGCCGTTGACCGTTCCGGTAACTCCGCCAAGCAAGCCTCCGGACCCACCCGCGAGGGCCGGGCTCGCGGACAAAGCGAGCGCGGTGCCGGCAATAAGGATGTACCTACGCATGTCATGCCTCCTTTTTGAGCGGAGGATGGGACATGAGGAACCCATCCTCCCTGCCAATTGAGAACGACAGGCGCTGGGGTCTTCATCCCCGCGGCTTCGGAGATGGGTTTATTTGCGGCGGATGACGCGGGGATCGACGCGGCAAGTGGCGCAGACAATTCCGTGGCCGATCTTGCCCCGGCCGGGCTGCGCTTCCTGTGCGAGCCTCTGGTATGAACCCGTCAGCGCCAGCCGAGCAGCCGCGAGTGGAGCCGCGAAGCTGGTTCCGCGGACCGTCGCGTAACCCTTGCCAGGGAAGGCCGCGATCATGTCCGCTCCCGGGGCGGCGAAGTCGAGGTGCGCGGCCCTGCCTGCTTCATGAAGCGCGCGGCCTTCCGCATCCACTCCCGTGACGGAGACCACGCCCGGATAAGAGGCCGGATATTGCGGCGGGGCGGCCGGGCCGTCGTTTCCGACTGCGGCGACGATCTGGATTCCTCGCCCGCGAAGCGCAGCAATTGCTCGGCCCAGGGCAGCATTATCGGGTCCAACCAGGCTGATGTTGATCACGGACGGGTTCTTCGATGCGGCCCAGCTGAGGGCGTGCACGATACTCGTCACCGATCCCGCCGCGGGATTCCCGCCGTAGACGTCGCCGACGAACAATTGTGCGCCCCGAGCAGCGCCGCGAAACGGTCCCTGCTCACCGACAAGGAGCGAGCCGACCGCGGTTCCATGTCCCGTCGGCTGAGCGTCGCCTGCAAATCCACGCTGCTCGATGCTGGCGTGAGCGAGCGAGGGATGAGAGGCGATTCCGCCGTCGATCATCGCGATTCTCGTGCGCCCGGCGATCGCCGATGAAGCGGCAAGCGCAGCCCCGGCAACGGGGACCAACGCGCCGCCCGAAGGCTCGTAAATGTGATTGAAATCGACCTGCATCGCGGGTGCGGCCCGGCGAATCGCCTTAAGCGCCTGGCGGACGTTCATGCCCTTCGGAATCGCCAGGGTGACGAGCCGAATTCCGAGCTGGGCTTCCTGTTGGTCGCCGACGATCCGGAATCCCGTTCGCGCCGCGATGGCGAGCGACCCGGCGTCGGGATTGGTGGCGATGAGCTCGCGCTTGCGCACCGGCTGGCCGTTGTCGTCGCGATCGAGAATTGCGCGGTTGGCTTCGATCAGCGCGCGAAGCCGCGCCTCGCGATAGTTTTCGATCTCCATCGGAGAGGCCGTGCTGAGCGCTGCCGGAACGCTCACCGAATTGAGCGAGGGGGCGCCCGCGCCGTTGAGCCCGTTCGAAAAGGGGCTTGTCAGGCTGCCGAGCGGGCCCGATCCCGGCGAACCGAGAACTCCGCCCACTGTGTTGCCGACCTGGCCCATCATATTGCCCGCGGTCCCGGTGACGCCGCCGACGACTCCGCCGACCGGACCGCCTCCACCCAGCAATTGTGCTGAAAGCGGGCTCGCGACGAGAGCCGCCGCAACGACGCTGACGAACAGACGGGAAAAGCGCGTCAATGCTCCAACTCCCAAGTTGCCTTGCCTGTGGATGAAACGCATGATTCGGCACGTTTCATCCCACATGAGGATAAATGGCGCCTTACTCTGTGTTCGACAAAGAACTGATCGCCTTGCTTCCGCGCCTGCGGCGATTCGCGCATGCGCTTTCGCGCAACGCGGCCGACGCGGACGATTTGACGCAGGCGACGATCGAACGCGCGCTCCGTTCGAGGGATCAGTGGCAGCCGGGGACCCGGCTCCACAGCTGGGCCTATCGGATCATGCGCAATCTGTGGATCGACACTGTTCGAGCGCGCTCGCGAAAGGAAAAGGTCGAAGCGCCGGAGGCAGAAGCGGAGCAGCTTGGCGAGGATCCCACTGCCGGCATGGATGCAACGGTCGACCTTTCGCGCATGATGGCCGCGATGGAGCGCTTGCCGGACGAGCAGCGCGAGGTCGTTGCGCTCATCCTGATCGAGGGCTTTGGATACCGCGAAACGGCGGAGATGCTTGGCCTTCCGATTGGCACGGTTTCGAGCCGGCTCGTCCGCGGCCGAACCGCGCTGCTTGAAATGGTGGGGGCATGACGATGATCGCCGACGATATTTTCTTCGCGTGGCTTGACGGTGAGCTCGAAGACGACGACGCCGAGCGAGTCGCGGCGGAGGTTCAGTCCGATCCCGAGCTCGCGGCGCGCGCCGAGCGCCATCGCGCGATGCAGCGCCGACTCAAGGCCGCCTTCGATCCCGTCGCCGATGCCCGGGTCCCCGATCGCTTGTTGGCGGCATCACGACTGAGCGATCCTCAAGTCGTGGATCTTGCCGCAGCCAGGAGGTCGCGCGAGCCCGCGGCGTGGAAGCCGTTGCCGCAATGGGTGGCCATCGCCGCCACACTCGCCGTCGGAATTTTCGTCGGCACCGCAATCCCGCAAAGGAGCGAAGGCCCGGTCGCGATCGAGGGCGGCAAGGTCTACGCCGCGGCTGCGCTCGATCAGGCGCTGACCGCGCAATTGGCAAGCGCGCCGGCCGGCGACGTGCGGATCGGAATGACCTTCCGCGACCAATCAGGAGCGATCTGCCGGAGCTTCAGCGAGGCGCAGGCGAGCGGTCTTGCGTGCCGCGGTAACGGTCGCTGGCAGGTGCGCGGATTGTTCGCGGCGCCCGAAGGGCAGGGCGGTTCGTACCGCATGGCCGGCGGCGTGGACCCGAACCTCGCCGCGCTGGTCGATTCTACGATGGCCGGGGAGCCTTTTGATGCGGCCCAAGAGAGAGCCGCTCGGGACAAGGGCTGGCGCTAAATGGTGCCCAGGGGCGGAATCGAACCACCGACACCGTGATTTTCAGTCACGTGCTCTACCAACTGAGCTACCTGGGCCCGTTTCTTTGGGGCATTGCGCTGGACCGGTACCCCGGCTGAGCGAGCGCTCCCTAACTGTCGCCCTCGCTGCTGTCCACCCTTTCGGGATCGGCCGCGGGGCCTGGAATGCGATAGCCTTCACCGAGCCATTTAAGGAGGTCGCGATCCCTGCAGCCGCGGCTGCAGAAAGGCGCATGCCCGGTCGATTCGGGCTTGCCGCACAGCGGGCAGCGCTTGGCTTTAGGCTCTCTCGGCATAGCCGCCGGACATGGGGAGAGAGGGGTCCGCGCGCAACCCGACCGTTCCGCCGACCTGCCGGGCCAAGGCATCGATCCAGGCCGGCTGCCGTTCCAGAACCGAGACCACCGCGGGATGAGCGACGATCCTTTTCGGGCCCGCCGGCTCAAACGCGATTTGGCGAAGCAGAGCACGGGCCTCGAACGGGGCGCGATCCTGCGCCAGCTCGACCAGTGACGCCTGTCGCCGGGGCCGGACGATCTGCACGAAACCGAAGCCGTTCAAGCTCGTGCGCTCGAAGGGCCGCGGCAGGATTTCGTCGATCGCCAGGCCAACCTGCGCCCGCGCCGTCTTCCCGGCGACGGTCGGAAAATCGATTCCGATTGACCCGCCGATGCCCAAACGGAGGATGGACCGCGCCGCTTCAGGAGCAGCCCGCCGTGAAAGCTCATCGGGCGGCAGAGCTCCGTCGACATCGATCAGGGTCATTGCGGGGGTCGGAAAGATATGCAGCTCGCCGCCATCGAAGTAGATGGCGCCGCTCCGCGCCTCCCCGATCAGGTCGTCCCAGCCGGCGGCGCTCAGCGCGTTGGACGTACCGGGGAAAGATTGCTCGGATGTGCCAACTCGATCGACCGTTTTCGCCTCCCCGCCCACTTGTCGCGCAAGCGGCCGCTTCCAGGATTCCAAGCCGGGAATGATTTCCCGCGTGACTTCGATCTTCAGCTCCGCGCCCTCGGCTACGCCCGGCGCGCCCTCGGGAAGCAGATATTCCTGGCCGTCGACGTCCGCGATGAGTTGAAGTCCCGAACGCTTTAGCCGGCCCACAAGCGGGGTGCCTGCCGGAACGATTCCATCGACGAGGATTCTGGCCTCCACGATGCGTCCATCCTCGATCCGAGCGAAGCGGGTTTCGCCAATTCCGTGCTCGATGAGGCGCGTAGTGTCAGGCAATGGGATATCCCGCCGACTTCAGCAGCATCCGGGTCTCGGCAAGCGGCAATCCGACCACGTTCGAATAGCTTCCGGCGATATGCCGGACATAGACCTCCCCATAGCCCTGGAGCGCATAGCCGCCGGCCTTGCCGCGCCATTCGCCGTGGCTCGCATAATGGTCGATTTCGGCTTCGCTCAGCCGCTTCATCGCGATCATCGTCTCGCCCAGCCGCTCGCGAATTTCCTGATTTGGCACGGCCAACGCCACCCCGGTCAGGACCCGATGCCTCCGTCCCGACAGCAAGTGCATGCAAGCGCGAAGCGTGGCTTCGTCCTCGGCCTTGGGAAGGATTCGCCGGCCGACCGCAACAACGGTGTCGGCGGCGAGCACCAGGGCATCCGGTTCCTTCGCGGCAACAGCCTCCGCCTTTTCCCGCGCAAGGCGGAGCGCATGATCGCGCGGCAGCTCGCCTTTGGGCACGCTCTCGTCGACATCCGCTGGAATGACCGCGTCGGGCTCAACCCCAATCCGGGCGAGCAAATCGAGGCGGCGCGGGCTCGCCGAGGCGAGGATCAGCCGCATCGGGCGTCAGCCCGTATAACCGGGCGGGCCTCCGCGGCCGGGCATGAAGCGGTAGGTGATGCGGCCCTTTGTGAGGTCGTAGGGCGTCAGCTCGACCAGCACTTCATCGCCGGTCAGGACGCGGATCCGGTTCTTGCGCATCTTGCCCGCGGTATGGCCGAGGATCTCATGGCCATTCTCGAGGCGGACGCGGAACATCGCATTGGGCAACAGCTCCACCACAGTGCCGCGCATCTCGAGCAATTCTTCCTTGGCCAAGCAAATCCTCTTTCGTTTGGGGCAAAAAGTCGCGGAGGCTTAGCGGTGGAGGGCCGAAAAGGGAAGGCAGGCCTCAGATCGTAAGGATCGTCGATCCGCTCGTCTTCCTCGCTTCGAGCGCGCGGTGGGCTTCGGCGGCGTCCTTCAGCGCGAACCGTTGCTTCACTTCGACTTTGACCTTCCGGCTCTCAACGACGTCGAACAGCTCCCTCGCTGCGGTCTCCAGCTCCCTGCGATCGGCAATGTAGCTGAACAGAGTGGGCCGGGTCAGGAAGAGCGAGCCCTTCTGCGCCAGGAGACCGGGATCGACCGGGTCGACCGGTCCGGACGCGTTGCCGAACGTGACCATGAGTCCGCGCGGGGCGAGGCAGTCGAGCGACTTGAGGAAAGTATCCTTGCCTACCGAATCGTAGACGACCGGAAGCTTGGCGCCGCCGGTGATGCGCTCGACTTCGGCGGCGAAGTCCTGGCGGGTGTAGACGATGGGATGATCGCAACCATGCGCCCGGGCGAGCTCGGCTTTCTCGTCCGATCCGACGGTCCCGATGACGGTCGCTCCCAAAGCCTTGGCCCATTGGCAGACGATCAGCCCGACTCCGCCAGCCGCGGCGTGAATGAGGATCGTCTCGCCGGGCTGCACGCGATGAACCGACCGCAGAAGCATGTGCGCGGTCATTCCCTGGAGCATCATTGCCGCGGCCTCTTCGGTGCCGATCGAATCGGGCAGCTTCACCAGCCGATCGGCGGCGATCAGGCGCTTCTCGGCATAGCCGCCGCTCGGCCCGGCATAAGCGACCCGGTCACCGGCCTGCAGGCCTGAGACTCCCGGCCCGACGGCTTCGACGACCCCCGCGCCCTCGACTCCGGGAGTGAACGGCAGCTGCTGGGGATAGAGTCCCGTGCGGTGATAGACGTCGATATAGTTGAGGCCAGCTGCGTCCTGGCGAAGCCTGACCTCACCGGGACCGGGTTCGCCGACCTCGACAGCTTCCCATTTAAGGACGTCGGGGCCGCCGGTTTCATGAATCCGGATCGCGTGGGTCATTCACGGCCTATATCCTCCCCTGCATTTGCAGGGGAGGGGGACCGCACGGAGTGCCGTGGAGCGGCCCCTCCGTCAGCCCGCCGCGTGACCCGCAAGCGCCGCGAGCAGCAGCAGCGCGACGATATTGGTGATCTTGATCATCGGGTTCACGGCAGGGCCAGCGGTGTCCTTGTACGGATCGCCGACCGTGTCGCCGGTCACCGCGGCCTTGTGGGCCTCCGATCCCTTGCCGCCGTAATTGCCGTCCTCAATATACTTTTTGGCATTGTCCCAGGCGCCGCCGCCGCTGGTCATCGAGATTGCGACGAACAGGCCGGAGACGATCACTCCGAGGAGCAGGGCGCCGACCGCGGCAAGGCCGTTCTCACGGCCCGCGACCGCGCCGATCGCGAAATAGACGACGATGGGAGCAAGGACCGGAAGCAGCGACGGAAGGATCATCTCGCGGATCGCGGCGCGGGTGACGAGGTCGACGGTCCGCGCATAATTGGGCCGTACCGAACCATCCATGATCCCCGGATTGTCGCGGAACTGGCCGCGCACTTCCTCGACCACCGCTCCGCCGGCGCGGCCGACCGCAGTCATGCCCATCGCGCCGAAGAGATAAGGCAAAAGCGCGCCGAGCAGCAGGCCGACGATCACATAAGGGTTCGACAGGCTGAACAAGGTGTCGAGGTTCGACGTGACTCCGATCGAACTGCCGAACTCTCGAAGGTCGGCGGTATAGGCGCCGAACAGGACCAGGGCGGCGAGCCCCGCCGAGCCAATGGCATAGCCCTTGGTCACCGCCTTGGTGGTGTTGCCGACCGCGTCGAGCGCGTCCGTACGAGTCCGGACGTCTTCTTCCAACCCGGCCATCTCGGCGATTCCGCCGGCATTGTCCGTCACCGGCCCGTAAGCGTCGAGCGCGACGACCATCCCAGCCAGCGCGAGCATTGCCGAGGCGGCGAAGGCGACCCCGAGGAAGCCCGCGAGCTGGTAGCTGGCGATGAGGCCGATGATGATCACGATGGTCGGAAGCGCGGTGGCTTCCAGGCTGATGGCGAGGCCTTGGATGATATTGGTGCCGTGGCCCGTTTGCGACGCCCTGGCGATGGACTGGACCGGGCGATAGTTGGTGCCGGTGTAATATTCGGTGATCCAGACGATGAGCGCGGTGACCGCGAGGCCGATGAAGCTCGCCCACACCAGGTGCATGGCCGAGAAGCTCGCGCCCGTCGTGGTCGTGACCGTCTGCTGAAGATCGCCGCCCAACGTATACCAGGCCGCTCCGTAGATTGCCGGGACGGCGAGCAGGGTGGCGGTCCAGAACCCCTTGTACAGCGCGCCCATGATCGATCCCTTGGCGCCCAGGCGGACCATGTAGGTGCCGATGATGGACGTGATAATGCACACTCCGCCGATCAGCAGCGGAAGGCTCATGAGCGGCAGCAGCAGCGGGCTCGAGCCCAGCGCGAGCGCCACCGAGACCATCGTGATTCCGACCGTTACGACATAGGTCTCGAAGAGGTCCGCCGCCATTCCGGCGCAGTCGCCGACATTGTCGCCGACGTTGTCCGCGATCACGGCCGGGTTGCGCGGATCGTCCTCGGGAATTCCGGCTTCGACCTTGCCAACGAGGTCGGCGCCGACGTCAGCCGCTTTCGTGAAGATGCCGCCGCCGAGGCGGGCGAAGATCGATACCAGCGACGCTCCCAGCGCCAGCGCTGTCAGCGCCGTGACGACCGGGCGGTCGTTCGGCGCATGGCCTCCAGGCCCGGTGAGGTACCAGAAGAGGACCGCGATCGCGAGGAGGGCGAGGCCGGCGACGAGCATGCCGGTGATGGCACCCGCGCGGAAAGCGACGGTAAGGCCGCTCTGCAGGCTCTTGCGCGCCGCCTCCGCGGTGCGGACGTTGGAGCGAACCGAAATGTTCATTCCGATGAACCCGGCCGCGCCCGACAGGATCGCTCCGATCATGAAGGCGATCGCGGACAGCCCGCCGAGGAAGTAATAGATCAGCCCGGCGACCACGACGCCGACGATCGCGATCGTCGTGTACTGGCGGCGAAGGTAGGCGCCGGCGCCTTCCTGGATCGCTCCCGCGACCTCGATCATGCGCTGGTTGCCCGCCGGCGAGGCAAGGACCTGGCGGCTGGTGATGATGCCGTAGAGTATGGCGATCACGCCACAGACGATGGCGATCAAAAGCAAGTTCATCTGGTTTCCCCGTTTCGCGGCAAACAGAAAGGCCGGCGCGCGGGTGCGCGTCCGGCGGAGTCGCGCCCCTTTATGAGGCACGCGCTAGGCTTGCAACTCTGCGGTTGATTTCGGGCGTTAGTGGAGAAGAATGGCGACGGCAGCGCCTGACAGCAGGCCGCTAATCGCGACCAGCCATTGGCGGAGCGGAACTGCTGCGATGTTCATGGCCCAAGGTCTCCGGCAGCTCGATCGGCTGTCCTCCGCTCGTCAGCCGAAGTTCCGGCTTTCCTGTGCGGAGGATTCCGATCCGCCTCATGCTGGTCCCCCTTGGTAAAGAAAGCGTTGACGGGTCGAGGCCGGTCGGAAGCGCGGCCAACAAGGCGTAATCGTCGCCACCCGTCGCGGCGAACAACCTGGCCTCGAAGTTCGAGCCGCGTTCGCGGGCAAAGGCGTCGGACAAGGGGAGTGCGTCGAGCTCGATTTCGACGGCGCACCCGCTCGCTCCGCCCAGGCGCAGCGCATCGAGAAGCAGTCCGTCGGATATGTCCATCATCGCTTTGGCATGCACCGCGAGCGCCTGTCCCGCGGCGAGCAGGGGAATCGGCCGGCGATAAACGTCAACGAGCGGCCCGATGGCGCGCGCGTCGTCCTGAAGCTGGGCCAGTCCCGCCGCCGAATCGCCCAACGTTCCGACGATCCACAACGTATCTCCCGGCTCGCCGCCTGATCGATCCGGAACGCGGCCTCCGGCGCGGCCGATTGCGGTAAGGCCAAGAACGCGCGGACTGGCATCCGGAAGCGCGATCGTGTCGCCGCCGATCAGCGGCAAGGAATAGCTTTCGCATGCCGCCTCGACCCCGGTCAGGAACTCCCGCTCCCATGCACCATCGCCGACGATCGTGAGCGACAATAATGCGCCGGTCGGCGTCGCTCCTTTCGCGCCGAGGTCGGACAGGTTCACCGCAACCAGCTTCCAGCCGACGCTCGCGGCCGGGTCGAACGGAAAGAAATGGACGCCCTCCGCGATACTGTCGTGAGTGAGGACGAGGCCGTCGAGCAGGGCCGCGTCGTCGAACAATCCCCGCGCCGCCGGATCGGTCGCGAATCGCCTTAGGCGGGCGATGATGTCGGACTCTTTCATGGCTCCTCCCCCGCCGGGGGAGGGGAACCAGCGTAGCTGGTGGAGGGGGTTGGAAGCAGGCCGCGGCCCCCTCCGTCAGCCTGCGGCTGACACCTCCCCCGAGGGGGGAGGAATTGACTCATTTCCGAGCCTCTTTGGCGATCGCGTCGAGCAGCCCGTTCACGAACCCGCTCTCGCGCTTGTCGTAGAAAGCGTGGGCGACATCGACATATTCGGAGATCACAGAGGCCACGGGCACATCCGCCCGAGCAAGCAGTTCGTAGGCGCCGGCGCGAAGGATCGCCCGCATCGGCCGGTCGAGCCGTTCCAGCGTCCAACCCTTGGCCAGTCGAGCGCCGATCAGGCCGTCGATCTCGTTGCGCCGGGCGTCGGCCCCCGTGACGATATCGTCGAAGAAATCGCGCTCGGCCTCGTGATAATGTTCATCCTCGATGACGGCTCCCAGCCGATGCTCGTGGAATTCATGAAGCAGCCGCGGGATCGGCGTGCCCTCCATTTCATGCTGGTACAGCGCCTGGACGGCGGCGAGGCGCGCCGCGGAGCGTGAACGGGACCGAACGTGACTCATGCCGCCGGGGCAGTAGCCGTCGCATCTTCGGCAAGGAAGGGCTCGAGCGCTCGGGCGACGTCAGCGGGCGCCTCCCAGGGCGCGAAATGACCCGCGTCGGGAAGTAGGACGACGGTGAGATCTTCGACCAGCTCGTCGAGGCCCTCGAGCTGGATGGGAAGCAGAGCCGTATCCTTCATTCCCCAGATCACCAAAGTCCGGACCTCGATCTTCGGGAAGACCTTGAGCAGCCACTCCGGAAGCGGCAGCGTAATTCCCGGCGGTGGCACCACGAGTTTCGATCCGCGGTACCAGTTGAGCATCGCAGTCAGCGCGCCCGGCTGTGACCAGTCGGCGAGATATTGCCGCTTTTCGTCTTCGGGAATGGAGTCGAGGTCCACGTGCTTGGCGAAGGTCTTCCGGAAGAACGCTTCATAGCCCATCGCCTCGACCGCCTGCTCGAACCCGGGCCTTCGGAAGGCCGTGATATATTGCGACGCCGCTCGTTGGTCGGGATCCTCGATCAGGCTTTTCTGGAAGATCCAGGGGTGCGGCGCGTTGATGATCACCAGTCGGCTCAATCGCTCGGGCCGTTTCAGCGCCGCCGTCCATGCGATGGCTCCGCCCCAGTCGTGGCCGACGAGCGCGAACGTCTCGAGCCCCAACGCGTCCGCCACTTCGAAGAGGTCTTCGACGAGGGTTTCAGTGCGGTACGCGCTTTCTTCCTGCGGCCGGTCGGATCCGGCGAATCCGCGCTGATCGGGCATCACGAGATAGAATCGGTCCTGGAGCTTCGGCGCCAGCGCGCGCCACGTGCGGTGCGATTCGGGAAATCCGTGGAGAAGAACCACTGCCGGCGATCTTTGGTCTCCGGCCAGCGCGACGTTCAGAGCGACATCCTTCGAAAGGTGCAAGCGGGTGAAGGTCGTATCCGGCATGGGCATTCTCTAGCCTCAGCCTTGATCGTTTTCGACGGCCAATGTTAGGGGCCGCGCGATGCTGACGACGCTGCTCATCGTCGATGATTTCCTCAACAACGCCGAGGAACTGCGGGAGCAGGCCTTGCGTCTGACCTTCCCTGAACAGGAGGGCGCTTTTCCCGGCCGCAATTCGCGCGAGCGGATCGGCATCGAAGGGCTGGACCAAGCCGTCTCGCGGCTTGTGGGCGAACCTCTGAAACCCGTTGCGCCGCTACAATCTCATTCCAAATGCCGGCTGACTTTGGCTACCGACACGAGCAGGGCCAAGGTCCACATCGACGACAGCCACTGGTCGGGGATCCTCTATCTCAGCAGGGACGAGGACAGCAGCGGCGGAACCGATTTCTTCCGCCACATCCGAACGAACAGCGATCGTGCGCCCGTCTACAAAGAGGAGCTGGCGGGCAGGGGTTATTCGTCGTTCGACGAAATGCACGCCGACATCATCGAAAAGGACAGCGTCGACGATTCGAAATGGGAACTCACGACCCATGTGCCGATGCGCTTCAATCGCCTGGTGCTGCTGCGCCCATGGCTGTGGCACACGGCTGGCCCAGGGTTCGGCGACAGGCCCGAAAATGGGCGGCTGGTCTATTTGATGTTCTTCCAGTCGGCGCGCAGCTGACTTTTGAAGCTCACGGATAGCTGACGGTAGTCGGCACTTCGGGCAGCGGAATGAATTCCTGGTCGTCGCCCGGGATCAGCGCAAAGCGCATCGCCTTCCAGTCGTCCTTCGCCTGATTGATTCGATCGCGCGAGGAGGAGACGAAATTCCAGAAGACGTGGCGGGGCGTTGTGAACGCCTGGCCGCCCATCAACATCACGCGACCGCCGCCGCCGCTGGACAGTCGAGGAGCGTAAGCCGGTTTCAGGACGTAGAGCGCAAACGGGTCGAGCGCCCGGCCGTCGAGCTCCGCCGCGCCACCGACCAGCATGACCGCTCGCTCATCGGCGTCGCTGTCGATGGCGATCGCACCGCCGGCCTCGAGTTCGATGTCGGCGTAAATGGTCGCTGAATGTTGCGGGGTCGCGGCCACCACGCCCCACAGGTCGCCCATCAGGATCCGGGCTCGAACTCCCCGGTCCTCGACGACGGGAAGCATCGCGGCCGGCACGTGGTCGAAGGCCGGCTCGATCTCTTCTCGCCCGTCCGGCAGAGCGAGCCATGTCTGCATGCCGTACAGGCCGGGGCCGCTCGCCCGCATGCTTTGGGGGCTGCGCTCGGAATGAACGATGCCGCTTCCGGCGGTCATCAAATTGATTGCGCCCGGCTCGATCACGGCGCGGCTGCCGATGCTGTCGCGATGCTCGATCGCGCCGTCGAACAGGTACGTGACGGTCGCGAGGTTGATGTGAGGGTGCGGTCGGACGTCCATTCCCTGGCCGGCGGGGAGCCGTGCGGGCCCGAACTCGTCGACGAAGATGAACGGACCGACCATCGTCCGCTCGCGCGACGGAAGCGTGCGGTTGACCTTGAAGGCTCCGAGGTCGTGCGTCACGGGAAGGACGACCTGTTCGAACGCGGTCTCGATTGTGGCCATCATTGCTCTCCAGGGGCGGTCGCGCGGATCGACAAGGCGTGGACTCGCGCTTCCATGAGGTTGCCCAGGGCCGCATAGATCATTCGCTGCCGATCGACACGGCCCTTTCCGGCGAAGGCCGGGCTTTCGATGCGCAAGGTAAAGTGGCTCTCGCCTGCGGGATTGTAGCCGCCATGGCCGCGGTGAAGCTCGCTGTCGTCGATCAGCTCGAGCTGTGTCGGCTGGAGCGCCGCCTCCAGCCGCTTCAGCATTTCGGTTGCGACCGGGCCGGTTCCCGCAGCGTTCATGGCTCTTATATAGAGGGGTTCAATGGCGTCGAAACAAGCCAGGATGCACGGTAGGGTCGAAGGGGCGAGGGCCAAGTGCGCCGTCCCGGGGTGCCGCGCGCCAGGCGAATATAAGGCTCCGCTCCAGCCCGCCAATTTCGACGGGCCCGGCGCTTGGCGGTTCCTGTGCCTCGACCATGTCCGGGAGCACAATGCCAAGTACAATTTCTTCGATGGCATGACTCCCGAAGAGATCCAGGAGGCGCAGTCGCCGCTTGCCGGGTGGGAGCGGCCGAGCCGGAAGTTCGCGGCCAACGGTGCCGACCCGCCTCCGAGCTGGAGCGACTTCGCCGATCCCCTGGATGCGATCTCGATCCGGTTCGGCCATCTTCGCGACCGCAAGCCGTCGCGTTTCAGCAAGACGGAGCGGCGCGCACTGGACGTGCTTGGCCTCGGCGAGGACGCCGACCGCCGTTCGCTGCGACAGAGTTATTCGAACCTCGTCCGGCGCTTTCATCCCGACAAGAATGGCGGCGACCGATCGCACGAAGGTCGCCTCGGCGAAGTCATCCAGGCCTATCAGCTGCTCAGGAAATCGGCAGCCTTAGCGTAGCCATTTGGCGTCATTGCGATGGGCCGCAGGCGACGCGGCTTCGCTCGCAATGACGAGAACAAATCAGTCGCGGTCGGGCGCGCCGAGCGGGAAGAGGTGGCGGTACGGCCGAGCTTCGTCGACCACGCGCGCGACGGAAGGCCGGCCAAGCGCTCGAGAGCGATAGGCTTTGAGCGTCGCAAGTTCCTCGGGGATCGGATTCACCCAATCGGCATAGAATAAAGCTGGCGCGCCGGCGCAGTCGGCAAGCGAAAACTCGTCTCCGGCCGCCCACTTGCGCCCAACCAGTCGCGCATCGAGCCAAGGATAGATCTTGTCGAGCGCCGCGCGCGCCCGACCGACCCTCGCTTCGTCGGGGGTCGGTGTGATGAAGGGCAAGTGCTCGGCGACGATCGCCTGCACCGGCGTCATCACGTGATTGTCGAAAATCCGGTCGAGCATCCGGACCTCGAGCGCAAGGTCGCGATCGCCGGGAACCATGGCCGGAGCGACATGCTCGACGATGACGCTGGACTCCATGATCGGCGTGCCGTCCTCGACGAGCAGCGGAAACTTGCCGACCGGCCAGTGCGCGAGGAACGCGGCCTCATTCTCCGGAAATTCATTTCCCGCGATGTTGCGGAAGGTGAACGGCGTGTTCGCTTCGTAAAGCGCGATCAGCGCTTTCCAAGTGTAGGACGAGAAGGGATGCCCGAACAGTTCGAGCGTCACCACGCCCCTTCCTTGATCCTGTCGCGAAGCTCGAGCTCGGCCTGGCTCGGCTCCTTCGTCGCGAACGTCCCGGTCTGCACCTCGCCGGCGGGCTCGAAGGTCGTCAAGACGACGCCCTTGTCCGACACGCAATGGTCGACCAGCCTAAGCGCGCCGGGGGATTGCGAACCGTTGAAGACGCGCTTGCCCTTCCCGAGGATCACCGGGAAGGTGATCAGGACCAGGCGGTCGATCAGCCCCGCGGCGAGCAGGGGCACGTACAAGGTGCTGCTGCCCTGGATGAGCAGGTCGCGGCCGTCGCTTTGCTTGAGCTCGGCGACCGCGCGGGCCGTATCGCCCGAAAGCTTGTGACTATTCTCCCAGCTCAGCGGGTCGTCCGAATGGGTCAGCACATATTTATTGATGCGCTGGAATTTCTCGCCGATCGGATTGTCCTGATTGTCCGGCCAGTAAGCGGAGAAAATGTCGTACGTCCGCTTGCCGAGCAGCAGGTCGTAGTCCCCCATGATGATCTCTTCGAACGGGGGCATGTCGCTCCAATAAGGCTGTACCCAGCCGCCAAGACGGAAGTCGCTGGTGGGATCCTCTTCAGGACCGCCCGGCGCCTGGATGACCCCGTCCAGCGAAATGAAGATTGCGCCGGTGAGCTTACGCATTGACCGTCTCTCCCTTCACCGCGGCCTCGATCTTGGCGATGTCGATCTTCTTCATGGTCATCATCGCTTCGAACGCCCGCTTGGCCGCCGCGCGGTCGGGGTTGTTGGTCGCGTCGAGCAATGCGCGCGGAGTGATCTGCCAGGAAAAGCCCCATCTGTCCTTGCACCAGCCGCATGCGCTTTCCGCGCCGCCATTGCCCGTGATGGCGTTCCAATAACGGTCCGTCTCTTCCTGGCTTTCGGTCACGACCATGAAGCTGACCGCCTCATTGGGCTTGAAGTTCGGGCCGCCGTTCAGGCCCACGAAGGACTGGCCGAGCAGTGTGAACTCCACGGTCAGCTCTTCGCCCTCGCTGCCGCCCGGGAAATCGGACACTGCGGAATGGCGCTCACCGACGCTCGTGTCTGGGAAGACGGACGCATAGAATTCGGCCGCCTTGCGCGCTTCGCCTTTGTCGAACCACAGGCAGGTCGTCAGTGTGTTGGACATTGCTTGCCTCCTTACTGCCCGCCGACGAGCGCGAACTCGGCGCCCTGCGGATCGCTTCCAATGATGATGAAATCGCCGGTTGGGACCTGGTGCGGACCCATATGGATCGTGCCGCCCTTCTGCTCGGCGATTTCCTTGGCCTTCGAGATGGAGGGGACGCGGAAATAATAGCGCCATTTCGGCTGCTGTCCCTGCATCGTGCCGCACAGCGCTCCGATCCGAATGCCGTCCTGCTCGAGGAAGCGATATTCGCCCATCTCGCCCATATCCATGAACTCGTCGGAGCCCCAGCCGAATTGCTCGGTGTAGAATTTGCGGGCCGCCACCGGATCGCTGGTCGACAACTCGTTCCAGCCGCATCGTCCGACGGCATCCGGCGAGAAGACGTCGCTCACAGCCTTTGGCTCGGGCGGGGTGGCCTTCATCACGTAGAAGGGCGCGCCCTGCGGGTCGGTGACCATCGCGATCCGGCCGATGCTTGGGATGTCGAACGCCGGCATCAGCGACTTGCCGCCCGTGGCAGTGATCGAAGCGACCGCCTCGTCGACGTCCGCGACGCTGATATATCCCAGCCACATCGGCCGCGCCCCATGCTGCTGCATTTCGTCCGTGAGCGGAAGCACTCCGCCGGCATTGCCTCCGTCCGATCGCCCGATCATGCGGTAGCCCTGGAACTCGGGCGCGCCTTCTCCGATCGTCCAGCCGACGACGGCGTCGTAGAAGGCCTTGGCGCCTTCCGAGTCCGTGGTCATCAGTTCGTACCAGATGAAGTCGCCCTTGGGCTGAGGGCGATTCTCGTTGGCCGTCACAGGCGCGGCCGCGTCTCGAACGTCACTCATGGTTCGATCTCCAAATTCAGTATTGAAAACGCGAACGTCAGGCGTCGACGGCCGTCTTCTCCAGCGTGTTCAGAAGCGGCTTGAACCCGCCCCAGAACATGCGCTTGCCGTCGAACGGCATCGGCTGCGCGCCGGGCTGCATTTCGGGGTCCGCCATCAGCTTTTCCCACGCTCCGTCGCGAACCTCTTTCGAGGGCCACAGGATGAAGGAGAAGACGACATTCTCGTCGTCCGTCGCCTGCACCGCGCGGAAGAAGTCGGTCGTGTGACCGTGCTCCAAATTGTCACCGAGCCCCTCGATCGTTCCGATGGCGCCCTGGGCCGCCGCCTTGCGGGCGAATTTCTCCGCCTGGGTTCGATATTCGTCTTCCTTGCCCTTCGGCAGCGGAAGAATGAATCCGTCCACGTAGGTCATGCTGCTGCTCCTTCTGGTTGGGGTTGGGGTTGGTTGGCCGCATAAACGGCCAGTTGGTCGGCCAGCGCGCGCTGGAATGCCGGGCGGGCTTCGCCGCGCTTCAGATAGGCATCCAAATTGGGGAATTGCGCGACGAGGTCCGTGTGCCTGAGGAATCGCAGGACGGTGACCATGAGGAGGTCGCCGATCGTGAATCGGTCGCCCTCCAGCCATTGCTTGTCGCCCAGCCACTCGGACACGCGCTTGAGTTTCTGTTTGGCGAAATCCGCGGCTCCGGGCCGACGAAGCTTCGCCCATTCCTCGTTGGTGAAAAAGACATCGATCAGCAGCAGGTTGGTGAGCGCGGGCTCGACGCTGTTAAGTGCGGCGCAAGTCCATTGGATCGCGCGAAACTTGCCCTGCGCATCGCGGGGCAGGAGCGCTTCGCTCTGTTCGCCGATATATTGCACGATGGCTCCGGTCTCGAAGATCTTGACCTTGCCGTCGCTGAAGCACGGCACCTGGTCGAACGGCTGCTCGAGCAAATATTCCGGAGGACGCTCCTGGCCGACCAGACGGACCCGATAATCGAGCCCCGCTTCTTCGAGTGCCCAGCGGGCGCGAAGGTCGCGGACCAGGCCCTGGGCGAAATCGGGGACCCAGCGGAAGGCGGTGATCTCGATCGCCGCATTCGGATTGACTGGCATTCTACCCTCCTAGTCTTGGATTGTTACGCTACCGCGCTTTGTTCGACGGGATGTGCGCCTTTTTCGGCGAAGCCCGGGTCCATCCACATCGGCTCCCAGATGTGGCCGTCAGGATCCTCGAAGGTGCGCCCGTACATGACCTCTCCCATATCCTGCTTCGGGCTGGCGTCAGCCTTGCCGCCAGCAGCTCCGGCGGCATCGGTGATTCGGTCGACGTCGGCTGGGCTGTCGCAGGAAATGCAGAGCAGCACCTGACTGCTGTTGTGCGCGTCGGCAATGGGCTTGCGAGTGAACGTTGCATAAAAGGGGTGAGTGAGCAGCATTACGGAGATGGTGTCCGACAGCACCATCATCGCTGCGGCCTCGTTGCTGAACTTGGGTTCGTTGCGGAACCCGATGGCTTCATAGAAGGCCTTGGAGCGTTCCAGATCCTGGACCGGCAGGTTCACGAAAATCATTCTGGGCCTGGGCATCATTTCCTCCTGTTTCGCGACTCGATTCGCTTGCCTTTTGACGCCGAAAGTTATAAATTGCAACTATGCAGTTAGAAAAAGTAACTACGAAGCGGCAAACCGAGGAAAAGCGGCGATACGACGACGCTTGCGGGCTGGCCCATGCGCTGGAATTGCTCGGCGAACGCTGGGCGATGCTGGTCATGCGCGAGCTGGCTTACGGCCCGCGCCGCTTCTCGGAGCTCAGGAACGACCTTCAAGGGATCAGCGCCAATGTCCTGACGCAGCGCTTGACCGAGCTTGAGGCGCGCGGGCTAGTTCGCAAGCTCAAGCTTCCGCCGCCCGCTTCGGTGCAGGTATACGAGGCGACGGACTGGGGCCTGGAGGCTGTGCCGGTGATCGCGTCGCTCGGCCGGTGGGCCGCGCGAAGTCCGCTCCACGACCCGACCTTGCCGATGAGCCATGTGTCGGTCTTGATGTCGCTTCAGACGCTGATTTCCTCGGAACGGGCGAAAGGCTTCGACGCGCGAATCTGCTTCCGCCTGGGTGATGCCGCCTATGTCGCGACGGTCCACGACGGCCGCCTCGACGTCGACCGCCGCGATTGCGACGATTGCGACGTGACCTTCACCGGTTCGCCGAGCGCGGTCGCCGGGGTCATCCACGGCGGTGCCCCGTTCGAAACGATTGAGGTTAGCGGAGACATGGAGCTTGCGAGGCGTTTCGTGACCTTGTTCCCGCTTCCAGAGAAAGTGGAGACACGTTGAGGCTCGCTTCCCATTCCCCTAAGGCCCCGCCCGATGACTGATATTTCCAACGTGAACCCTGAAAGCCGCGCGGAGACGCTCATGGCCGCTCCCGACCGCGTCGTGAAAGTGCGTGAAGCGTTCGGCGTCGATTCGGACATGGAGGTTCCAGCCTTCAGCGAGGCCGACGAGCGCGTGCCCGACCTCGACCCGACCTATGTGTTCGATCCGGACACGACCATGGCGATTTGCGCGGGATTCTCAAAGAACCGCCGCGTGATGGTCCAGGGCTATCATGGCACGGGTAAATCGACCCACATCGAACAGGTGGCCTCGCGCCTCAACTGGCCGATGATCCGGATCAACCTCGACGCTCATATCAGCCGCATCGACCTCGTCGGCCGCGACGCGATCGTGCTTCGCGACGGGCAGCAGGTCACCGAATTCCGCGAAGGCCTTTTGCCTTGGGCTCTCCAGCATCCGGTCGCGCTTGTCTTCGACGAATATGACGCCGGCCGGCCGGACGTGATGTTCGTGATCCAGCGGGTACTCGAAGCCGAAGGCAAGCTCACTTTGCTCGACCAGAACCGGGTGATCCGGCCAAACCCGTGGTTCCGGTTGTTCGCCACGACCAACACCGTGGGCCTCGGAGACACGACCGGCCTCTATCACGGTACCCAGGCGATCAACCAAGGCCAGATGGACCGCTGGAACATCGTCACGACGCTCAATTATTTGCCCGCCGCCGTGGAGGCTCAGATCGTGCTCGCCAAGTCGGGCGAATATGACGAGCCGGGCGGTAAGGAGACCGTCGACAAGATGATCAAGGTGGCCGACCTTTCGAGGCAGGGCTTCATCAACGGCGACATCTCCACCGTGATGAGCCCGCGAACCGTCATCAGCTGGGCGCAAAACGCGCATATCTTCGGCGATATCGGCTACGCTTTCCGGGTCAGCTTCCTCAACAAGTGCGACGAGGCTGAACGGCCGCTCATCGCCGAATATTACCAGCGGGTCTTCGGCGAGGACCTTCCCGAAAGCGTCGTCGGCAAGGCCTGAGCGCCGCACGCGTGGCCGAACGCATCGATCTTTTCCGCAGGGCGCTCGCCGGCGCCGCCCGCGCCATCGCCAAGGATTCGGACGTCGACGTCGTGTTCGCGTCGGATACGGCGCCGGCATCCGGAAAGACCGCCCGAGTTCCGTCTCCTGGCCCCGCCCTCGAGCCTCGGCTCGTCGCCGAAGCGCGCGGAGCCGCAGATTCGGTCGCTCTGCGCCTTCGCCATCATGACTCGAAACTCCATGCCCGCCATGCCCCGGCGGACGCCGATGCACGAGCGGTGTTCGACGCGCTGGAGACGGCTCGGGTCGAAGCGCTTGGCGCCCGCGCGATGGGCGGCGTTCGCGAAAATCTCAATCGGCTCGCCGAAGCCCGCGTTCGCGGAGACGCGATTGTCCGCGCCCGGACAGCCGAAGAGGTCCCCCTGTCGACCGCCGTCGGCCTGCTCGCCCGCGAGCGGCTGACCGGCGAGGCTCCGCCCCAGGCGGCGCTCACGGGACTGAAGCTGATCACCCCATGGATCGAGCAAAAGGCCGGGGCGGAGCTCGACGCTTTGGCGATGACGCTCGATGATCAGACTGCCTTCGCCCGTCTTTCGCGCCAGCTGCTCGAAGACCTCGAGCTCGCGACCGCCGAAGAGCTCAGCGACGACGAGCCCCACGAGGCCGGCGATGAAGCTGAGGGCGAGCCTGGCGGCGGTGAGGACGCCACGGAGCAAGGCGAGGATTCGACGCCCGCCGGCGGCGATGTCGAGATGCGCGGCGAGGCCCAGGAAGGCGAGGCTGACGACAGCAGCGCCGATGAAATGGAAATGGGCGAACAGGAATCCGTGGCGGGCGACGACGTTACAGACAGCCTCTTCGCCGCCGCCGGACGGCGCAATTGGGAGCTCGCCCCGGAAAGCGATTACCGGGTCTATTCCACGCGTTTCGATGAGATCGTCGAGGCCAAGGAGCTTTGCGACGAGGAGGAGCTCGGGCGGCTCCGCGCCTACCTCGATCAGCAGATGAGTGGGCTTTCGAACGTCGTCACCCGCCTCGCCAACCGGCTTCAGCGGCGGTTGATGGCCCAGCAGGCGCGAAGCTGGGATTTCGACCAGGAGGAGGGATTGCTCGATGCGGCTCGCCTTGCGCGCGTGGTGGTCAGTCCAGGCCATTCGCTGAGCTACAAGATCGAACGCGACACCGAATTTCGCGACACCGTCGTTTCGCTGCTGATCGACAATTCGGGGTCGATGCGCGGGCGGCCGATCGCCATTGCCGCGATCTGCGGGGATATCCTCGCTCGGACGCTCGAACGCTGCGGCGTCCAGACCGAGATCCTCGGCTTCACAACCCGCGGCTGGAAGGGCGGGCAGAGCCGCGAGGCGTGGCTCGCCGATGGTCGGCCGCCCAGCCCCGGCCGCCTCAACGACCTCCGGCACATCGTCTACAAGCGCGCGGACGAGCCCTATCGCCATTCCCGCCGCCATCTCGGGCTCATGATGCGCGAGGGCCTGTTGAAAGAGAATATCGACGGCGAGGCGCTGCTCTGGGCGCACAACCGGCTGATCGCCCGGCCCGAGGAGCGGCGAATCCTGATGGTGATCTCGGATGGGGCCCCGGTCGACGATTCGACGGCCAGCGCCAACGGGGGTTCTTATCTCGAACGGCACTTGAGGCAGGTCATCGACTGGATCGAGAAGCGCTCGACGGTCGAGCTGATTGCGATCGGCATCGGCCACGACGTCACTCGCTATTATACCCGCGCGGTCACGATCATGGACGCCGACCAGCTCGCCGGAGCGATGGTGGAGCAGCTCGCCAGGTTGTTCGACACCCCATAAAAGTTGGGCCCGACACGATTACGCGCGCCGGGCCCCCCTCGTTACGCGACGCGAGGGAACTTGCCTGTTTCCAGACGTGACGGGGAAAAGGGGAAAACCCCGTCGGATGACGGGGGCTCTATGCGATTCGCGGGCAATGCAGGCTGAACGCCGGATGCAGCCTGCGTTCAGGTATTTCCGTTGAGCTTCAGAAGCTTAGAGCGGGCCTAAGCCGTCTGCTCGGCGGCCTTCTTGGCGATCTCTCGCTTGAGCTTGCGGGCCTTGGCCGAAAGCTTCTCGTCGCTTGTCTTCAACAGCCAGTTGTCGAGACCGCCGACATGCTCCACGGAGCGCAGGCCGTGCGTCGAAACGCGCAGCTTGACGCTCTGTCCCAGAGCGTCGGAAATCAGCGTGACGTTCTGCAGGTTCGGAAGGAACGTGCGCTTCGTCTTGTTGTTGGCGTGGGAAACGTTGTTGCCCACCTGCCGGCCCTTGCCGGTCAGCTCGCAAACCCGCGACATGGTCTCAATCCTGATTTTGGTTCGAGCACCCTAAAAGCGCCCGGAAAGCGCCGCCCGTTAGCCGGTGGGGCGCCCCCCGTCAATGTCGGCGCAGCCGATGCGCAGAAACTCCGTACGGCTGTCGGCGTTATGCCATCGGGCAGCCCGGCGGAGAATAGAATATGCGCGCCATCCTCCTTATCCTGATCGTGCTTGTGCTCGCGCTTCTCGCCGGCGTTGCGACCGGCTTCCTAGACATCAACCAGATCCGTGGTGCCCAGGCTCCTCAAGTCCAGGCGACCACCAACGGCATCGTCGCGAAGGGCGGTCAGACTCCCAAGTTCGACGTCGAGACCGGATCGGTAGAGATTGGTACCCGCAACGCGACCGTGAAGGTTCCCGAAATGCGCGTGGTCCCGCCCGGCAACCAAGCCGAGCAGAACGTCACCAACGCGCAATAGCTGACAGCGCCAGCCGGCTTGGCTAGTCGGCGGCGATGGCCTTTCCGCTTCCGCCACCGATGCGCCGCGCGCTGGATCTTGCGGCCGAAGCGTCCGCTGGCGGCGAAGTGCCCGTCGGCGCGGTCGTGACAGTGGGCGACAGGATCGTAGCCGAGGCCCGCAACGCGATGCGCGGCTCATCCGATCCGACTGCGCATGCCGAGATGGAGGCGATCCGCGCGGCGGCGGGCAGGCTCGGTACATCCCGCCTGGATCAGTGTACGTTATGGGTCACGCTGGAGCCGTGCGCGATGTGCGCCGCAGCCGTCTCGCTCGCGCGGTTCAAGGCGTTGCGGTTCGGGGCGGAGGATCCGAAGGGGGGTGGAGTGGTCCACGGCGCGAGGATCTTCGCACAGCCGACTTGTCACCACCGGCCGGACATGCTTGGCGGAATCGGCGAAGATGAATCGGCGGAGCTTTTGCGCCGCTTCTTCGCCGAACGGCGCTAGCCGCGGTACGGAACCAGCCGGATCTCGATCCGGCGGTTAGCGGCTTTTTCAGTCTCGCTCGTTTCGACGGCGTAGAGCGGGGCGGCCTCGCCCAGTCCCCGAGCGGCGATCCGGGCTTTTGCGACCCCGTGCCTTCCGAGGAAGTCCGCCGCGGCGCTCGCCCGCTTTTGCGATAGCGCAAGATTGCCTGATGGCGTGCCTGACGTGTCGGTGTGAGCGAGCACGTCGACGTATGTCTGGTTGAAGGTCTTGAGGGTTCGAGCGACTTCCGTGAGCGTCGCGTCGATCTGCGGCTTGATCGCCGCGCTGCCGGGATCGAAGGTCATGATCGCGGGCACCCGAATCAGGAGTCCGTCAGGAAGGCGGATCACGTCGATCCCGATGCC
>JBKPOO010000016.1:0-5018 GCA_046733175.1 Pseudomonadota bacterium | reverse complement strand
AGCACGAAGCTGTGCTCCATGCACATCGGCGAGCAGTAATCGAGCCGGTCGAAGTAGGGCAGCGCCTGGGCGTAGGTCTTGTATTCGATGAGCTTTTCGGTGCCGCGGTGGAGCAGGCCCACATGCGGGTCGACGCGTTCGACGATCTCACCGTCGAGCTCCATGATCAGCCTAAGGACGCCGTGCGCCGCCGGATGCTGCGGGCCGAAGTTGATCGTGTAATTGCTGATGGCTTCGTCGCCCGGATCGCGAGGATGGCCGAGCTCGGCCCCTTGTCCACCAGCGCCGACGCTGACCTCGACCTTGCGCGGCTGCTTGGGCTGGGCGCCCGTGCCGCCGGCATTGGCGAAGAGGTCCGCTGTGCGCGTGTCGGTCATGCCTTCTTGCCTTCGGGCGTCTTGCTGACCTCGCTCTTGGCTTTCGCGGCGCGAGGTTTGCGCGCTTCCTTCGTCGCTTGGGCGTTCGCCGGCTTGCCCGCCCCCGTATCCGACGGTTTTTCAGTCGTTTTCGGCGTCTTGGCAGGGGTTTTCACTGCTTCGCTAGATGGCGCATTGGGCGCCGGAGCCGGCGAGGGAGCACCGGCCGCCTGTGCCGTGGCCTTTTCGTCTCCCGGAAGGCGATATTCCGGTCCTTCCCACGGCATCAGGAAGTCGAAGGTGCGGAAATCCTGGGGAAGCTGCACCGGCTCGTAGACGACGCGCTTCTCCGCCTCGGAGTAGCGAAGCTCGACATGGCCGGTCAGCGGGAAGTCCTTGCGCTGCGGATAGCCCTCGAAGCCATAATCGGTGAGGATCCGCCTTAAATCCGGGTTTCCGCTGAACCCGACGCCATACATGTCGAACACCTCGCGCTCCAACCAGCCCGCGACGGGCCACAGCCCGGTAACGCTTGGAACGGGCGTTGCCTCATCCGTCGAGACCTTGACCCGAAGCCGTCGGTTCCTGGTCAGCGAAAGCAATTGATAGACAATTTCGAACCGCTCCGGCCGGTCAGGGTAATCGACCCCCGCGATCTCCATCAATTGTTGATATTCCAGGCCAACAGTGTCGCGCAATTTTTTGAGAACGTTCGCGATTTCCTCGCGCTCCACGGTCAGGGTAATTTCGCCCACATGTTCTTTGACGGCGAGGATCGCGGCGCCGAGCGCCTTCTTGGCGGCGTCGATCACCCCTTCGTCGGGGGCCGTACGGGGAACATGGAGGGCAACGCTCATTGCGAATACCTAACCTCGTTCGTCCTGAGCGCAGTCGAAGGGCGTAGCTCCAACGGCTGTGCCACACGCGCTTCGACTTCGCTCAGCACGAACGAACATTGTGTGGCCGCCAAATTCACCGCTCGATCGTCCCCTCGCGGCGGATCTTCCGCTGAAGCTGGAGGATTCCGTAGAGCAGCGCTTCCGCGGTCGGCGGGCATCCGGGCACGTAGATATCGACGGGCACGATCCGATCACAGCCCCGCACCACCGAATAGCTGTAATGGTAATATCCACCGCCGTTCGCGCAGCTTCCCATCGAAATGACGTAGCGCGGCTCGCTCATCTGGTCGTAGACGCGCCGAAGCGCCGGAGCCATCTTGTTGCAGAGCGTTCCGGCGACGATCATGACGTCGGATTGGCGCGGGCTCGCGCGTGGCGCTGCGCCGAATCTTTCAAGATCATAGCGCGGCATGTTCACGTGGATCATCTCGACGGCGCAGCAAGCGAGGCCGAAGGTCATCCACCACAATGAACCGGTCCGGGCCCAAGTGAAGAGGTCCTCGGCCGTCGTGACCATGAAGCCCTTTTCGTCGAGATTGCGCCGGAGCTCCTCGAGCTTCTTCCGGTCGACGTCTCCTGGAACGAGCCCGGCTAGCCGCGCCAGCTCCTCCTCGCTCGGCATCGGGTCTTCGTCGGGGCGAAGCATCACTCCCATTCGAGCGCCCCTTTCTTCCACGCGTAAGCGAGGCCGAGACCAAGCTCGACGAGGAAGCCGACCATCGCGACCCACCCGGTCCAGCGCGTGAAATCCAGGCTCACCGCCCAGGGAAAGAGGAAAGCCGCTTCGAGGTCGAACACGATGAACAGGATCGCGACCAAATAGAAGCGAACGTCGAACTCGGCCCGAGCGTCCTCGAAGGCCGGGAAGCCGCACTCATATTCGCTGAGCTTGACCGGGTCGGGCTTATGCGCCCCGGTCAGCCGCGCGACGATCATGGGCAGCACGACGAAGCCCGCGGAAAGCCCGAGAGCGATGATGAGGAACAGCAGGATCGGCAGGTAGCCTGCGGCGACGCTTGCCAAGGGAAACTCCGGGGGCTTTAGAACTCGCGGCGGGCTTTAGGGCAGCGGGTTGCAGCCCGCAACTATCTGAGAGCCCCGGCGACCAGCTTTTGCAGCTTGCTGTGGATCGCGGCCGACCCGGCGACATATTCGCGGCGTTCGAAAGACCGGTCCGCACCCCGGTAATCGGTTACGAAGCCGCCCGCCTCGCGGACCAGGAGCACGCCCGCGGCGGTATCCCAGAGGTCGAGGTCGTCCTCCCAGAATCCATCCATTCGGCCGGCGGCGACCCAAGCGAGGTCGAGCGCGGCGGAGCCGAAGCGGCGGATGCCTGAGACGTGGGACGCGACTGCGCCATAGATCTTGCCCCATTTCTCCGGTGTTCCGCGCCCACAATGCGGCATTCCAGTGCCGATCAGACATTCATTGAGATCGCGCCGCGCCGACACTCGGAGCCGAGCGTCCTGGAGCCAAGCGCCCCGCCCCTTCTCGGCCCAGAAACTCTCGTCTGTCAGCGGCTGGTAGACGAGCGCCTGGGTGATGTCAGTCCCGCCGCCGGGCTTCTTCTCTGCGACCGCGATCGAGATGGAGAAATGCGGCACCCCATGGAGAAAGTTGGTGGTGCCGTCGAGCGGATCGACGATCCAGCGCGGCTTGTCCGGATTGCCGTCGATCGCACCGCCTTCCTCGAGCAACATGCCCCAGTCCGGCCGAGCGTTGCGCAGCTCTTCGACGATCGTCGCCTCGGCGCGTTTGTCGGCCATCGACACGAAGTCCGCCGGGCCCTTGCGGCTGACTTGCAGCTGCTCAACCTCGCCGAAGTCGCGGCGAAGTCGCGGCGCGGCCTTGCGCGCGGCGCGGGTCATGACGGTAATCAGGCCGGAGTGGGCTACCATGGCTCAGTCCGCGCGGCGGACATATTCCCGATTGTAAACATCGACGACGATCTTCGTCCCGGCGGTGATATGAGGCGGGACAAGGACCTTCACGCCATTGTCGAGCACGGCGGGCTTGTACGACGAAGACGCCGTCTGGCCCTTCACGACGGCGTCCGCCTCGACGATCGTCGCCTCGACCTGGTCGGGCAGCTGAACGCTGATCGGACGCTCGTTGTATAGCTCCATCACCACGTCCATGCCGTCCTGGAGGAAATCGCCCGCATCGCCGAGAAGATCCTCGGGCAGCGACACCTGTTCGTACGTATCCTTGTCCATGAACACGAGCATGTCGCCGTCATGGTAGAGGTATTGAAAATCCTTGGTGTCGAGCCGGACCCGCTCGACGGTTTCGGCGGAGCGGAAGCGGACGTTCGTCTTGCGGCCGTCGATGAGGTTCTTCATCTCGACCTGCATGTAGGCGCCGCCCTTGCCCGGCTGCGTGTGCTGGATTTTCACGGCGCGCCAAATGCCGCCCTCATATTCGATGATATTGCCGGGACGGATGTCCACGCCGGAGATTTTCATTTTCGTTCGAGCCTTCAAAGAACCGGACTGTCCTTCGATACGCGGCTTCGGCAGGCTCAGCCGTTACTCAGGATGAGCGGGCTAAACCAAGCCGCTCATTCTGAGTAGGCACTGAGCGAAAGCCGAAGTGCCGTATCGAAGCACGGAATGCGCCGCGCTCCTAGCGGGCGGCCCGGTTCCCGGCAAGCAGCGGGTATGGGTTGATCGGCGTCCCGTTCCACCAGCGCTCGCCAGGCGCCATGGAGTTGACCGCGAAATGAAGATGCGGGCCCGCGGCGCTGGCATCGCCGGTATGGCCGACCTGGGCGATCACCTGCCCGCGCTTGAGTTGCTGCCCTTCGTGGAGACCCGGCGCGTAGGCCGACAAATGCGCGTAATAATAGACCCACTTCTGATCGGCGGACCGCTCGTAGATGGTCATCCCCCCGCGAACGCTGTTGAACAATTTCTCGACCGTTCCGTCGGCCGCGGCAATGACCGGGGATCCTTCCGGCGCCATGATGTCGATCGCGTCGTGCCGGCGTCCCTGCCCGCGCGCGTCGTCATAGGTGTCGCTGAGCTGCTCGGGCTTGATCCCAACGACCGGAATTGCGAGCCCCGCGGGTCCGACCACGACCTGTTGTGACAAGACGACGGGCGCGGCATGCGGAGTTTCCACCGCGACGACGTTGCCGCTGCGCAATACGCTCGCCTCTTTCGACGGCACGAAATTGTAGAACCAGATCCAGAAGGCGCTGACGACCACCGCGGTGAAGACCGACGTAAAGAGAGCCGTGGCGGCGATTTTCCCCATGGACGCAACTCTCCCGATGGGTGCGTTGTTCGGATGAACGATGCAGGAAACGACTGTATCCAAGATTTACGTCGGCTGTTCCGGCTGGGTGTACAAGCACTGGCGCGGGCTGTTTTACCCTGAAGGCCTTCCCCAGAAGCGCTGGTTCGAGCGCTATGCCGAGGAATTCGACACGGTCGAGATCAACGCGAGTTTTTATCGCCTCCCGGTCCCGAGCACCTTCGAAGGCTGGCGGGAAAAGGCGCCCGACGGTTTCCGTTACGCGGTCAAGGTCAACCGCTTCATCACGCATATGAAGAAGCTGTTGGACTGCGAGGCGGAGGTCGACCGCTTCATCGCGCTTGCCCGGCCGCTCGGCGAGAAGCTCGGCCCTTTGCTCTACCAGCTGCCGCCCAGCCTCCACAGGAATCTGGAGCGGCTCGACGCGTTCCTCGGCCGTCTACCGGCGGACCTCGAGCATGTCGTCGAGTTCCGCCACAAGAGCTGGTACGACGAGGAGGTGCTG
>JBKPOO010000015.1:0-39408 GCA_046733175.1 Pseudomonadota bacterium | reverse complement strand
TTATCGAGACGCGCGCGGTCGTCGGGCTGCGCTTCCCAGGCGACGATCTCCCCGCCCAGGGCTTCGAGCATGTCCCGGCATTCGGCTACGAAATCCGCGATCAGGTCGTCCATCGGCGCTTGCAATCCCCGGCTTAGGATGCCGCTTATGCCGGGGAGGTGTTAACGCGCCGTTATCCCTGTCCTGACTTCATCGAAGCGCCTGTCGCGGAAGCGTTGCGCCGATCATAAGGACGTCCGCGGACGGATCCGACAGCTGGATCGACCCCTGCGCCTCGCTCGCAAGGCTGTGAGCGAGCCAGGCACCCGCGGCGCGCGGTTCGACGGTTCCTTCGACGCTTCCCTCAGCGAGCGTCTGCCGCAAGACGGGATCGAGCAGGATTCTCGGCCCTTCAGCCCGGATCACCAGTTCGAGCGCGTCTCCGGGGTCCTCGGCACCCACGTCCAGGCGCCCGCCGCGCACGAGAGCGTCGCCCGCAATCAACGCAAGGTTGAGCAGCAATTTCACCGCGCCTTTCGGCAGCTTGTCGTTCGCCACCATCCAGCCGAGCTCGATCCGGCGGTCCGGACCGAACACGCCTTCGAGCGCCGCTTGAGCCTCACGAGTATCGATCGCGTCGGCGAAACCTCCGCCGGCACCGAACGCAAGGCGGAAGAATTTCAGCTTGTTGGCCGATGCACGGGCGCTGTCGGCCAGGAGCTCGAGGCATTTTTCGCGCATGTCCGGATCCTGCTCGTCGGCGAGCAGCTCGATACCGTTATTGAGCGCGCCCACCGGCGACATCAAGTCATGGCAGAGGCGTGAGCAAAGCAAACTGGCGAGATCGACCGCGTTCATGCGGGCAGTTGATGGGGCAGAGTCCAACGTGGCGCAAGCTCGTCTCATTGAACAGGATGCACCTTCAACCCATATCCTATTCACATGGGGGGAATTCAGACGATCGAAGTGCGCCTGGAGCCCGCTTATGCCGGTTGGCGGCTCGATCGCGCGCTCGCGGCATCGGTTCCGACCCTCTCGCGCGAGCGGCTCAAGACCCTGATCCGAAGCGGCGCCGTCGAAAGGGCGGGCACGGCCCTGCGCGACCCAGCGGTGAAGGTGCGCGGTGACGAGCGGTTCATGCTTGCCGTGCCCGAACCCGAGCCAGCCCACAACGAGCCGCAGGACATTCCGCTGCGGGTTATATTCGAAGACGAGCACTTGCTGGTCATCGACAAGCCTGCCGGATTGGTCGTCCATCCCGCGGCGGGCAACCGCGACCGAACATTGGTGAACGCCCTGCTCCATCATTGCGGAGCCAGCTTGTCAGGTATCGGCGGCGTCGCTCGCCCCGGAATCGTCCATCGCATCGACAAGGATACGTCGGGACTGCTCGTGGTCGCCAAGACCGACGTCGCGCATGAGGGCCTTGCGAAACAGTTTGCGGCGCACAGCATCGATCGGCGCTATCTCGCGATCGTCTCGGGCGTGCCCAGTGCATCGGAAGGCAAGATCGACGAGCCGCTCGCTCGCTCCGCGACCAACCGCAAGAAGATCGCGATCGTCAAAGGCAGCCGAGGCAAGCGGGCCGTCACTCAGTGGCGCAGATTAGCCGCGCTGAAGGATTCGGCTCTTGTCGAATGCCGCCTCGAAACCGGCCGGACTCACCAGGTCCGGGTCCATATGGCTTCGGTCGGTCATGCATTGCTTGGCGACCCGGTCTATGGCCGGCCGGGAAAAGCGCATCGCAAGCTATTGAACGAATTGCAGTTTCATCGCCAGGCTTTGCACGCGACCGAGCTTGGATTCACTCATCCGGTGACCAAACACCGGCTATCGTTCGCGAGCGCCATGCCGCCCGATATGCAGGAACTGTTCGACGCACTTGGTGTATAGGAATTAACTCGCTAGGGCGGCCCGCTCCGCCCTACAAAAGGGAGAAAGACGGGAAGAATGGCTACTCAAAAAGGGATCGTCTCGCTCCCCGCGTCCGGTGGGGAGGCCGGACTCAACCGCTATCTTGCGGAGATCAAGAAGTTCCCGATCCTCTCGCCGGAGGAGGAGTATATGCTCGCCAAGCGCTGGCGCGAGCATGGCGACACCGAGGCGGCCGCGAAGCTGGTCAACTCGCACCTCCGCCTCGTGGCGAAGATCGCCATGGGTTACCGCGGCTACGGCCTGCCGGTCAGCGAGCTGATCAGCGAAGGCAATATCGGCCTGATGCAGGGCGTGAAGAAGTTCGAACCCGATCGGGGGTTCCGGCTCGCGACCTACGCGATGTGGTGGATCCGCGCCTCGATCCAGGAATTCATCCTGCGCTCCTGGTCGCTGGTCAAAATGGGCACGACGGCCGCGCAGAAGAAACTGTTCTTCAACCTGAGGCGGATGAAGAACCAGATCGAAGCGTTCGAGGAAGGCGACCTCAAACCCGCGGACGTGGCCAAGATCGCCACCGACCTCGGCGTGACCGAGGAAGAGGTCGTGTCCATGAACCGCCGCATGGCCATGGGCGGCGACACCAGCCTCAACGCTCCGTTGAAGGGCGACGAAGGCGCGGAGAACCAGTGGCAGGACTTCCTCGTCGACAGCGGCCCGCTCCAGGACGAGGTCATCGCAGAGGACCAGGAAAGCCGGGTCCGTCACGACCTGCTGGTGACGGCGCTGGAGAGCTTGAACGACCGAGAGAAGCATATCCTGATGGAGCGGCGGCTGACCGACGAGCCCAAGACTCTGGAAGAGCTTTCGCAAGTCTATGGCGTGAGTCGAGAGCGAATCCGGCAGATCGAGGTCCGGGCCTTCGAGAAGCTTCAGGCGTCACTTCTCCGGCTTGCCGGCGAACGAAGGCTCCTGCCCGCCGCCTAATCGCTGAGCTTGGGCTTCTTGCGTCGCTTGGGGCTGCGCTTCTCTTCGCCGGCGACGTGATCCGCCGCCCATGCTCCGCGGCGGCCCATTGCCCTCGGCTTGCCGGTCGTTGAATCCTTTGCCGTCTGGTGTTCGATCTCGGCGTTGATCTCCGCCCCCACGACGAAAGCGTAGGCTGAGAGGTACATCCACGTTTGAAGTCCCACGACGGCAGCGAGGGACCCGTAAGTCGCATTAAAATTCGCGATGCGCGTGGCGTAGAAACCGAAGGCCAGCGTCAGCAGCAACCACGACACCGCCGTGAACACCGAGCCCGGAGTGATCCATTCCCAGCGCGCTTTCTCTCGCGACGGCCCGTATCGGTACAGCGTCGCGGCGACGCCGGCGGCGGCAAATCCAAGCATCGCATAGGCTGCGATCCGTCCAAGGACGATCAAGGGGCCTGTCGCATGCGGCACAATTGCACCGAGGAAGGACAGCGCAGTGGTCGCCACCAGCGCAAGGAGGGCCGCGATCACGGCGGTGAACGTGATGATGAAAGTCAGGAGATAGACGCGCCACAGCGGGCGCCGCTCCTTCTCCTCATAAGCGATGTTGAGGGCGGTAATGACGGCTCCGGCGCCGTTGCTCGCTCCGTACAGGGAAACGAGCAAGGCGATCAGCAGCCCGAAGCCTTTCTTTCCCTGCGAAGTGTGGACGATGCCGACGAGCTGATCTCCGATCAGCGCAGCAATGTCGCGCGGCAGCACTCCGAATAACGTCCGCATCGTGGCAACGATCGTTCCGACGTCCGCCGCGAGGCCGTACAGCAGGACGATGACGGCAAGCAGGGGCACGAACGCGAGAAATCCGTAAAATGCGACTCCCGCGGCAACCAGCCCCACATTGTCCTCCGAAGTCTGGGTCCAGGTGCGCTTGACGACCTGAGCCCAGCCGCGCCGCGGGATTTTCCACGGGCTCGGCGCTTGATGGCCGACGGGATCGCGCCGTTTTTGTTTGGAGCGTGCTTTCGCCATTCCCGCTCAACCGGCGTTCGCGGCGCGGCGTTCCAACCGGGAGACCGGCCGCGTAACGACCGGGCTTGCCTTCTTCCAAAAACAAGCGGACGGTGAATTATTCAACATAGGCGCCCGAGCGCCTTCTTAAGCGACTCGCGCGCCCCAACGGCACGAAGGAGAGTCGCATGGCCGGAGAACCAACCAAAGGCACCCGAGTGATCGCGCTGGTGGGACCCGCCGGCGCAGGAAAGACCAGCCTTGCCGAGGGCATTCTGTTCGCAGCCGGAACCACCGACCGATTGGGGTCGACGGCCAACGGCTCCAGCATCGGCGATTCGAGCCCGGAGGCGCGCCAGCGAGGCGGCTCGACCGAACTCAATCTCTACAATTTCGACTATCTCGGCGACCGCTATGCGCTCGTCGACGTGCCTGGTTCGATCGGTTTTGCGGCCGACGGAGCGCGAGCGCTCGCGATCGCCGACCTCGCCATCGTCGTGGTCGACCCGGACCCCGCGCGTGCCCCGCTTGCCGCCCCCGCCCTCCGTGCTCTCGACGAACTGGGCATCCCGCACCTGATTTTCGTCAATCGGATCGACCAGGCCCACGGCCGCGTGCGCGATCTGCTTTCGGCGCTTCAGCCGATGAGCGTGTCGCCGCTCATCGCGCGCCAGATTCCCATCTGGGATGGCGAAAAGGTCAGCGGCTTCGTCGATCTGGCGCTTGAATATGCGTTCAAATATCGAGCCGGCCAGGAATCGGAGCGGATCGACATCCCCTCCGACCTCCAGGAGCGCGAAGCCGAAGCCCGCACGCATATGCTCGAGCAACTGGCCGATCATGACGACGAGCTCCTCGAACAATTGCTCATGGACGAAACTCCGGCGCGCGAGACCGTCCTCAAGGATCTCGCCCGTGAGACGGGCGAGAGCCTCGGCGTATCCGTGCTTTTCGGCTGCGCGACGAGCTCATGGGGCGTGCGCCGCCTGTTGAAAGCACTTCGGCACGAGGCGCCCGGTCCGCAGGCCGCGGCAGCTCGCCTATCGGTCGCCGATCCCTCGCTGTACGTGTTCAAGATCCTCCACGGCTCGATCGGCCGCCTCGCCCTGTCGCGAGCGCTGGGCGGAAAGATCTCCGAAGGCTCAGACCTCAAAACCGAAGACGGCGGCCATTCCCGCGTCGGCTCCCTGTTCAAGGTCCAGGGCGAAAAGACTCAAAAGATCAGCGAGGCCGAGGACGGCGACCTCGTCGCCGTGGCGAAGGTCGACAGCGTCAAACCGGGCGAATGGATGGGCGCGGGCAAGTTGCCGCCTCACGTCGACATCGAATTCCCCGCGCGCAATTGCGCAATCGCGATCGAACCGGCCGACCGCAAGGATGACGTGAAGCTGTCAGGAGCGCTCCAACGGCTCACCGAAGAGGATGGCGGGCTGCTGGTCGAGCATGACGATGCCAACCACGAGATCCGTCTTCGCGGAGTGAATGACGAGCACCTCAATTCGGTCCTGGCAAAGCTGAAGCGTCGGTACGGAGTCGAAGTGAAGTCGCATGCTCCGGCGGTGGGCTATCGTGAATCGATCCGCAAACCGGTGCGCCAGCACGGGCGCCACAAGAAGCAGTCCGGCGGCCACGGTCAGTTCGGCGATGTCATCATCGAAATCCGCCCACTCGGGCGAGGCGAAGGCTTCGTCTTCGAAGAGAAGATCCACGGCGGCTCGGTGCCCAGGCAATGGATTCCTGCCGTGGAAGACGGCGTTCGCGAGGCGATGGTGAAGGGCCCGCTCGGCTTCCAGGTCGTTGATTGCGCGGTGACCCTGGTCGACGGAAGCTATCATAGCGTCGACAGCTCCGAACTCGCCTTCCGGCTCGCCGGACGGATCGCGATGCACGAGGCGCTGACCGCGGCCAACCCGCACCTCCTAGAGCCAATGCACAAGCTCACCGTCGTCAGTCCTTCGAGCGCAACGAGCAGGATCACCTCGGCGATCGCCGGGCGGCGGGGACAGATGCTCGGCCTTGGCCCGCGCGAAGGCTGGACCGGGTGGGATCGCGTCGAAGCGCTGATTCCGGAGGCGGAACTCAGCGGCCTCGAAGCCGAGCTTCGCTCACAGAGTCAGGGGCTCGCGACCTATGAGGCGGAGTTCGACCATCTGGCCGAGCTGAACGGCCCGCTCGCGGACAAGGTCATCCAGCAGAGAGTGCCCGAGCCGGCCTGATAGTCGATACAATTCGGCCGTTCGTCCTGAGCGAAGCCCCCGCAGGAGGCGTAGTCGAAGGGCGTCTTGCACAACCGAATTGCCGACGCCCTTCGACTTCGCTCAGGACGAACGAAGTTGGCGCGTCGCTCATCCCCGGCTAACGCCATCCGCATGAAGCACTGGTTCAAGGACCAGCATTTTCGCTCGCTGCTCAGGAATAGCGGCTATCTCGCGGCCTCGCGCGGGATCGCGGCCGTTTGCTCGATCGCGACACTGGCGCTTGCCGGGCGCGGTCTCGGCGTCTTGCTGTTCGGAATGCTGATCCTCATCACCAGCTACACCAAGGCAGCAAGTGGGATCGCCAAGTTCCAGTCATGGCAGCTGATCGTCCGCTACGGCGGTCAGGGGCTGGCCGCTGGCGACCCCGAGCAGTTCAAATCCTCGACCGGTTTTGCCGCGGCGCTGGATATCCTGAGCGGCGTAATCGGAATGATCGTCGCCGTCCTGCTCTTGCCGTTCATCGCGGGGTGGGTCGGGATCGATCGCCAATATTGGTGGCTGGCGATGGCCTATTGCACGCTCCTTCCGACGATGGGCGCCGCCAGCCCCAACGGAGTCCTGAGGACTCTCGATCGGTTCGACCTGATCAGCTGGTCGAGCACGCTCACCCCCATCACTCGAGCCATCCTCGCCGCGATCGCATTCCTCGCTAACGCCCCTCTCGCAATCTACGTCGCGATCTGGTTCATCACGGACCTTGCGGGCGACATGTATCAGTGGTTCCTCGCCTGGCGCGAACTTCGCCGCCACGGACTGCATGCGGGTATACGACCGACGCTGAAGCCGACCGATTTGCCGGGGGCGTGGCGCTTCGCGATCCAGATCAACCTCGCGGTCGGAGTGCAGACTGTCTGGGGACCGATCGCCCGCCTCGCGGTCGGCGGTTTGCTGGGCCCGGTCGGAGCGGCAATATTCCGGATCGCATCAAGCCTCGCCGACGGCGCGCAGAAGCCGGCCGATCTTCTCGGCAAGGCCTTCTATCCCGAAATCGTCCGCATGGATCTCAAGTCCAAAAAACCGTGGAAGCTGATGATCCGCGGCGCGGTGCTGGCGACTGGAATAGCCGCGGTCGGGATCCTCATCTTGCTGATCGGCGGCAAGCCCTTGATCAGTCTATTGTTCGGCAAGGCGTTCCTCGGCGCCTACGATCCCCTCCTCGTGCTGATGCTGGTGCCGGTGCTTGGCGTATTGAGTTTCCCGCTGGCGCCGATGCTGTATGCGCTCGGAAAGGCCGGCGGACCGCTTCGCGCGAAAGTCGTCGCGAGCATCGTGTTCTTCGTCAGCCTCGCACCGCTCAGCCTCAGCTTCGGAGTCGTCGGCGCCGCGATCGCGTTCGTTCTTGCGACCGCGACCAACGTCGGAATGATGATCCTCCAGCTTGCCGGGGAATATCGCCAGCTGCGGACGACGTGAGCGAGGTGCCGAGGATCTGGCTGCTCCTCGGCCACCGGCGGGGCGACAACAATCAAGTGCTTGCGCTGGGCGAGGCGTTGGGCCTCCCGTTCGAAACGCGGACCATGACCTACAAATGGCTGGCCAGGCTGCGGATGAAGCTATTCCAGACGGACGTGGGCCACTTGAAACCGTCGGCGCGGCGTTGGTTGGAACCGCCCTGGCCCGACCTCGTAATCGGCATCGGCCGGCGCACGGTTCCGGTGGCGCGCTGGATCAAGGAGCAGAATGAAGGACGAACGAGACTCGTCCGCCTCGGCCACCCTCGCGCTCCCAACGAATGGTTCGACCTCGTCATCACGACCCGGCAATATCCCGTCCCACCCGGTAACAACGTCGTGACCCTGCCGCTGGCGATGAACCGATTCCGCAAATCTCCCGCACCGACGGGCCCGGAGCGCGACTGGCTCGCTGCGCTTCCCCGCCCCCATCTCCTCCTGTCGCTGGGCGGTCCTTCCGCGATGTGGCAGCTCGACAATGCGGCGTTGCACGTTGCGGCTGCCAAGCTGGTAAAGCGCGCCGAGGCAAACGGCGGCACGTTGATCGTGGTCGGTAGCCCCCGCACTCCCGCAGACGCCTGGTCGGTTATCCAAACTGCGATTGGCGACAGCGCGAGCGCCGCGATCGTTGCCAAGAACGAGGTTCGCTATCCCGTGCTGCTTGACGACGCAGACGAGCATCACGTCACGGCGGACAGCGTGTCGATGATCTCGGAAGCGATCATGACGGCCAAGCCGGTGGGTTTAATCCCTGTGGAGCCCGATTCGCGCGGTCGGCGCCGAATCCGCGGACGACCCCCGGAAGTCACGAAAATACGCGACCCGCGGCGATTTTGGGTTGACGTCCAGGCCAGAAATCTGGCCGGATCGGTCGACGAACCCAAGGCAGGCCAATTCGAGGACCCGGTCGAGACGGCCGTGTCGGCCGTCCGAACCCGTCTAAGCGGCGTGTTTGAATGACTGCCAGTGGCGATAGTGCTCGATCAGCTCGAGCGAGTCGTGACGAATGTGATTTGCGGCCATTTCCTTGACCAGCTCAGCGTTCGTAACGAGCCCCAAATCGACCATCTCGGAGAGCAAGGAATATACGAGGGCCTCCTGATTGGGGTCGGGATGCTGCTGGTAATGGCGAGCGGTCAGCCGCCGCAGGACATCGAACGGTCCGTGTTCACGAAGCGTGTAGTCGATCGGCAGGCCCGTCTTCCAAGGCTGCGTGCGCCGCTTGGTGGTATGCAGGATCTTTGTCCGGCCGTTCAGCTTGTCGAAGCTGTTCCATTCGGGCTCGAGGAAGCCGATCGTTGCAGGATCCTCGCGCTTAAGCTCGACCCAATCGACGTAGTCGAAACGGTGAGCGAACAGATCGACCAGATCCTTCTCGAAATCCCAATGCCGCAGCCTGGCGCAGTCCAGCAGCATGACGGACGTCGCGATATAGTCCGAAGCGCCGTTGTGACCCGGACGAGGGACCGCCATGATCGATTTTCCACCCATGGTGCGCCTGAAGAGTTCGGTGACGTCCCCGACGCCGAAGCAGTCAGGATCGGTGACCACGGCACGGCCTTGGAAGTTCATCAGGCTCGGCGGAGCGAAACGCAGCGGAGTGAAGCTCTGCAGGTCATCCGGCTCCCACTCGCGAATGTGCCCGCCGCGCAGAATCGACTGGCCCGAACGGATCAGGCGCGGAAAATCGCGGACATGAAGGATCCGGACACTGAAGCTTTCCGGATTCCGGCTGTTACGTTTGTAACTGTAGGCCGAAATCCTGGCCCCGATCATTTGCCGGTCGTTCGCCTGGATGAAGACCGTAGGACGCACACTAAGTCTCCTCGAAACCGCGCTCCTTTACTACACGGTCGAGATTAACGAGCGTTGTCAGCAAGGTTTCCATCCGATCGAGCGGCCATGCGTTCGGACCGTCCGATTTCGCGTTCGCCGGATCGGGATGAGTCTCCATGAACAGTCCGGAAATACCGACCGCCACGGCCGCTCGTGCCAGCACCGGAACGAATTCCCGCTGTCCGCCGGAACTCGTCCCCTGCCCGCCCGGAAGCTGGACGCTGTGAGTCGCGTCGAAGACGACGGGGCAGCCGGTTTCACGCATGATCGCCAGGCTGCGCATATCGCTGACGAGATTGTTGTAACCGAAGGACGCGCCCCGTTCGCAGACCATGATCGTCTCTTCGTTGATACCCGCCGCCTGGGCGGCGTGGCGGGCCTTGTCGACGACGTTGACCATGTCGTGCGGCGCCATGAACTGCGCCTTCTTGATGTTCACGGGTTTCCCCGATGCGGCGACCGCGTGAATGAAGTCGGTCTGGCGAGCGAGGAAAGCCGGAGTCTGGAGCACGTCGACGACCTCGGCCACCGGCTCGATCTGCGGGATGTCGTGAACGTCCGTCAGGACCGGCACGTCCAGGGCGTTCTTCACCTTCTCGAGGATCCTGAGACCTTCGTCCATGCCGGGCCCGCGATAGCTTTTGTCGCTGCTTCGATTGGCCTTGTCGAAGCTGGACTTGAAGATGAAGTGCACGCCGAGCCGCGCGCTGATGTCCTTAAGCCGCTCCGCCGTCCGCAGCTGGAGGTCCTCGCTTTCGACGACACAGGGGCCGGCGATGAGGAAAAAGGGCTGATCCAGCCCGACTTCGCGTCCAAGCAGTTGCATGGCGGCTATTTAGGCGAGGCCGTCGACAACCGCCACTGGCCGCCAGTCGCCCAGCTCGTGATTTTCCGCGAAGTCGTGTGGAAACGGCTCGCCCGCGTGGATTCCGCCGCTGACGAAGACAGTGTCGAAGTCCATACGCGCTGCGCCGAGGATGTCGGTCAGCAGGCCGTCACCAACCGCCAGCACCGCCTCGTTGGGCGGGTCGCCTGCGAGGTGCAAGGAATGGCGGTAGATCGCCTCATGCGGCTTGCCGTACCAGCAGACGCGGCCGCCAAGCCGTTCATAAACGTCGGCGATCGCGCCGGCGCAGGGTTCCGGCACTCCGCCGCGAACGACGAGCCGGTCGGGGTTCAGGCAATGCATCGTCACGCCACGTTTCGCCCAGCGTTGGAGATCGTCGAAATATTGTTCGACGTCGGGCCGGGCCTCCTCGATGCCGGTGCACGCGAGGTCGGTGTAGTCGCGGCCTTCAGCGATCCTGACGCCCCTGCCCTCGAGGATCTCGCGGTCTCCCGCCGTGCCGACGAATCCGACTGGCCGCTGCAGATCGAGCAAAGCCGCGATCCCCGCTTCGCCGCTGGTCGCGATCGCGTCCCAGCTCTCGCTTGGCAGTCCGAGCCGCTCCAGCTGCTGTTCCACGGCCTCAGCCGTGCGCGGCGCGTTGGTGATGAGGATTACGAAGCGCTTTTCGTCCCGCCACTGAATCAGGCGATCCGCGGCTTCCGGATAAAGCCGAACGCCATCGTGAACGACGCCCCAGATATCGCACAGGATCACGCGATATTTGGGGTCGAGCCCGTCCCAAAAGCTCATTCGATGCCGGCCTCGGCGAGCGCCTGCTCGATCGGTTCGACATCTTCAGGATTGTTCAGCTCGCGAAGCGCGAAGGGCGGGGTTTCCACGTCGACGACGGCGATGCTCATTCCCGCGGCGAGGAACCGCAATTGCTCGAGTCCCTCGAGAGTCTCGAGCTCGCTGACCGGCGACGCGACGTACCGGTCGAGCGCTTCAGGCCGATAGGCATAGACTCCAACGTGCAGCCGGACGGGCGACATCTGGCCGTCGAGCGCCCCGCTAGGCAAATGCGGGATCAGCCGCTTGGAGAAATAAAGCGCATATCCCTGCGCGTCGGTCACGACGCTCGTCCCGCCGACCCGGCCTGCGGCCTCCTCGGCCTGAAGCGCGCGGACGTCTTCGCTCCTGAGCCGCATCGCGGGAGTCGCGACGAGCGCGTCCTTGTCGCCTTCCATACGCGCAATGAGCGCCTCGACGAAGCCGGGCGGAGTCAGCAGCGCATCCCCCTGGAAATTGATCACGAGCTCGGGGTCATGCAGCTGGGCGAGAGCCTCCGCGCAGCGCTCCGTACCGTTGCGGCATTCGGGTGAAGTCATGATCACCCCAACGCCGAAACCGGTGCAGGCGTCCGCGATGCGGTCATCGTCCGTGACCACGAAGACTCCGGATATGCCGGCCACGCGCCGCGCGGCTTCGACGCTGCGCTGGATCAGAGGCTTCGCGTCCCCGCCAGCGCCTTTCAGGTCGACCAGCGGCTTCCCCGGATAGCGCGTCGATTGGTAGCGCGCGGGGATCAGGATGACGCTGTTCACCGCGCTGCCGGGCAATCGTGGATGTGAAGCACCCCGACGGGCTTGCCGCCGTCGACCACGAACAAAGTCGTGATCTTATGCTCATCGAACAGGGTAAGCGCTTCATCGACCAGTGAATCAGGCGCGATCGCCTTCGGATCGGAGCTCATGAACGCCGAGGCCGGATGGTCGAGGCCCTGCTCGATATGCCTGCGCAAGTCACCGTCCGTGATGACGCCGACAAGCTTCCCCGCCCCATCCGTGACCCCAACGACCCCAAGCCGCTTCGCGCTCATTTCCAGGACGGCATCATGCATGCTCGTATCCTGATCGACGAGCGGGATGTCCGCTCCCGAATGCATCAGTCGGCTAACCGGCTTCAGGCGCGCGCCGAGCGATCCGCCGGGGTGAAGCCGGCCGAAATCGGTACGGGTGAACCCTTTTTGGCGCATCACGGTCATTGCGAGAGCATCGCCGAGCGCCAGCGTCATGGTCGTCGAGGTCGTCGGGGCCACCGATTCCGGCCCGACCTCCGCCCAATGAGGCAGGACCAGCGCAGCGCTCGCGGCTTCGGCCAGCATGGAGCCGGGATTGCCGGTGATCGCGACGATCGGGATTCCAGCCCGTTGGAAATGGTCGATCACCGGTTCGAGCTCGGCGGTTTCGCCGCTCTGCGAGATCAGGATGGCGACATCGCCCTTCGCGGCCATCCCGAGATCGCCGTGAATCGCCTCGGCGAGATGGAGGAATGTGGCCGTCGTTCCGGTCGACGCGAAGGTCGCCGCGATCTTCCTGCCGACATGGCCGGACTTGCCGAGTCCGCTGACGATCAATTTCCCTGGGCATTCGAGAATCAGCCCGACCGCTCGTTCGAAGGCTTGGCCGAGACTGTCAGCCAAGGCGTCGAGGGCGCGCGCCTCGTCGTGAAGCACGCTGCGCCCGAATTCCGTGACGTCCTCGGTCATGCCAGCGCCCTAGCCGATGCGCTCCACGGCTGTGAAGCTTGACGCGGATTGAACCAGCGGCTTGGTTCGCCACGACCAAGGGGAACGCATGGCCAAGAAACTGACGCAATTCATCCTGATCGCGCTCGCGCTCGGAATTATCACTGGCCTGGCGCTTCACTACGCGATCGACGACGGCACGCTGGCCAGCGAGGCAAGGCTGGCGAAAATCGCCGAATATCTCAGCATCGTCACCGCGCTGTTCCTGCGGCTCATCAAGATGATCATCGCGCCTCTCGTTTTCTCGACTTTGGTCGCCGGAATTGCGCACATGGGGGACATCGCCGCGCTTGGCCGCGTGGCGGTGCGCTCGCTCGGATGGTTCATCGGGGCCAGTCTCGTCTCGCTGACGCTCGGCCTGATCCTCGTCAGCGTCCTCCAGCCTGGTGTCGGCCTCAACCTGCCGCTGCCGGCCGCGACCGCTGCGAGCGGAGTCGAAACGGCCGCCTTCAATCTCAAGGACTTCGTCAGCCACGTGGTTCCCGCCTCCATCTTCGAAGCGATGAGCACGAACGAGATCCTGCCGATCGTCATTTTCTCCTGCTTCTTCGGAGTGGCGCTCACCGCCGTCGGCGAAAAGGGGAAGCCGATCGTCCGCGGTGTCGAAGCGCTCGTGCGGGTGATGCTTCAGGTCACCAATTACGTCATGCGTTTCGCCCCTTTCGCCGTGTTCACGGCAGTAACGAGCGCGCTCGCGGAAAAAGGGCCGTCGATCATCGCGACCCTCGGCAAGTTCGTCGGCAGCTTCTACCTCGGCCTCGCGATCCTTTGGGCCCTGCTGATCGGCGTATGCTTCCTCATCGTCGGCCCCAGGACGCGGCACCTCGTCCGCTACATCCGCGATCCGGTCGTGCTCGCTTTCTCGACCGCCTCATCGGAAGCCGCCTACCCTCGCACTTTGGAGGCGCTCGACCGGTTCGGAGTGCCGCCGCGAATCGCCAGCTTCGTCTTGCCGCTCGGCTATTCGTTCAATCTCGACGGGTCGATGATGTACATGACCTTCGCGACGATCTTCATCGCGCAGGCCTATGGCATCCATCTCAGCATCGGCCAGGAGGTCACCATGCTCCTGGTGCTGATGATCACGTCCAAGGGCATGGCCGGCGTCCCGCGGGCCAGCTTGGTGGTGATCGCGGCGACGATGTCGATGTTCCGAATCCCGGAAGCGGGACTGCTGCTGATCCTGGCTGTCGACCATTTCCTCGACATGGGACGCTCGGCGACCAACGTCGTCGGTAATGCCGTCGCTTCGAGCGTGGTCGCGCGTTGGGAGGGCGAGCTCGATCCGGAAGAGCCGGCGGACATCGAGGGTCCGCATGCGCCGTCGCACGTGAAGCGGACGGGCAAGATCCACGACCACTTCTAGCCGCGCTCGACCTTCCGAGGCGAGCCGTCGCCGAACGGGTCATCGATGCTCGGCGGCGGCTGGGTGAAGAATTTCGGCCCGCTCTCCGTCATGTGCCAGCAATCCTCGAGCCTCACTCCGAACTTGCCGGGGATGTACAAGCCCGGCTCGTCGGAAAAGCACATGCCGGGCGCCAGCGGGGTCGTCTCGCCATGGACGAGATAGACCGGCTCGTGGACTTCCATGCCGATGCCATGGCCGGTGCGGTGCGACAGGCCCGGAAGGCGGTATCCGGGACCGAAGCCCCAGCTTTCGTAGACTTTGCGCACGGCGTCATCGACCTCGCCGGCAGGAAGGCCCACCTTCGCCGTTTGGATTGCGATCTGTTGGCCCTGGTGGACCTGCTCCCAAAGCTTGCGCTGTTCCGCGGACGGGGTGCCGACGACGAAGGTGCGCGTGATGTCCGCCTGGTAACCGTGGACCGAGCTGGTGCAGTCCATAAGGACAATGTCGCCCTTCTGGACGACGTGCGGCTTCTTGCTGCCGTGTGGGTAGGCGGACGCCTCGCCGATCAGGATCAGGCCGCCGTCGTAGGCGGAACCCATCTGCTTGTGCACGGCGGCGATGTTCGCGTCGATGTCGGCGGGGGTCATGCCGACTCGCGTGCGCTCGCCGGCGTAACGCAGCGAGGCGAGCATCATGTCGTTCGCGGCCTGCATCAGCGCGAGCTCGGCGGGCGATTTGATCATTCGCTGAGCGCGGACGACCGGGTTCGCATTGACGATCCCAACGCCGGGCAGCTGCTGTTTCAACCTGTCCATGATCCAATAGCGGTCGGTTTCCTCGAGCGCGATCGGCCGGTTCACGACGCGGCGCTCGTGGAGGAAGTCCGCGACGAGACGCAAGGGCTCCTCGTCTTCGTTCCAGGTACGGATCTCGGCCGGCACCTTGAGCATTTCGGCGATGCTGGGACGTTCGAAGAAGGGCGTGACGATGATCGGATCGCCCTCGGCGGGGATGACCGCGGCGGTCAGGCGTTCGCTCCGCCACCATTGAACACCGGTGTAATAATCGAGGCTCGGTCCGGACTCGACGAGGACGGCGCCAATCCCGGCGCCGCGCATCAGCTCCTTTGCCCGGGCGAGCCGCTGGACGCGCTCGGCACTGCTGATCGGCGGGGGAATTGGGATCGAGGGAACGGCTTCGGCAGCCGCCCCCAGGACGCGGGACCATGGTAAAGTGAGCGCCGCGGCCATTGCGCCCGTGCCGCTGAGGATTCCGCGCCGTGACATTTGCATGCTCATCCATTCCTCCACGCCAGGGACGCCAGTTCTTTCACCAACTTCGCTGCAACGACCGCGGTTACGCCGTTCAAATCGCGCGTCGGATTATATTCGACGACGTCGGCGCCGATAATGGGCGTCTCGACGCGGTGAAGAACCGAAAGCACGTCGCGGACGCTCAATCCGCCCGGCTCATGGTGAGATACGCCGGGCGCATAGGCCGGATCGAGCGCGTCGAGATCGATGCTGATGTAGAGCGGTGACTCCGGGATCGGGACGGACGCCCGCTCGAAGTCCTTCATCTCGACGATCTCGACTCCGAACCGCTCGGCCTGCTCGCGGCAATGGCGGTTGAGCGTCCGAATTCCGACCTGGATCAGGCGGCCCGCAAGGCCTTCCTCCATGATCCGCGCGAAGGGCGAGGCATGGCTTAGGCGATCGCTGCCGAAGTCGGCGTACAGGTCGGGGTGCGCGTCAAAGTGCAGGATATTGATCGGACCGTGGACCGAGGCGATCCCGCTCAGGATCGGATAGGTCACCATATGGTCGCCGCCGAGAAAGATGGGCGCGGCGCCGCCGGCCGCGGCGGACGACGCGGCTGCGCGAATCCGTTCGAAGTCAGCCGCGGACTCGTGGAGGACAAGATCGCCGGCGTCTTCGATCATGCCCTCGCCGAGCTCGAGTCCGGATTCGGCCGCCATATTGCCGTGGTCGGAATGAAGCGCATCGCGGATCAAAGGCGGTGCAGCCGCGGCGCCGCGCAGGAAAGACGAGTGGCTGTCCGTCGGAAGCCCGATCAGACGCACCTTTGCCACAGTGTCGTTCAATCGTGCGCCTCCGCTCAGCCTTATGTTGCACGCCCCGCGCCAATCGGCCAGCAGGTCAGGCAAAGGGCTCCCGAAATGTTCGAATCGGCTTTCCAGGACGGCGTGAAGCGCCCCGGCATGCGCGAAATGACCGCCATGCTTGCGGGGCTGATGGCGCTCAACGCCTTCGCGATTGACGCGATGGTCCCGGCGCTTCCGAACATCGGCCAATCGCTTCACGTCGCGGAGGAAAATCATCGGCAGCTCGTCGTCGTTGCCTATTTCGTCGGCTTCGCGTCGACGCAGCTCCTGTGGGGCCCGCTCGCCGATCGCTTCGGACGCAAGCCGGTGCTCGGCGCCGGGATCGTCCTTTATGGGCTCTTCGCGCTGTTGTGCGCCTTCGCCGGGACTTTTCCGCTCCTCATCGCCGGGCGGGTTGCGATGGGCGCGTCAGCGGCGGTCACCCGCGTGCTCGTCGTCGCGATGGTCCGCGACCTGTTCGAAGCCGAAGCGATGGCAAGGGTGATGAGCCTCGTCTTCATGGTCTTCATGCTGGTTCCGGTGCTGGCCCCCAATATCGGCCAGGCGATTCTTCTTGTCGCGTCGTGGCGAGCCATCTTCATCGTCCTCGCCGTTTACGCGGCGGCGATGCTTATCTGGTCATGGTGGCGCCTGCCGGAAACGCTGCATCCCGAGTACCGCCGCTCGCTCAATCCGCGCGAGATGCTCGCCGCCGTTGGGGAAACGCTACGCGAGCGCCAATCGCGAGGCTATACGATCGCGTTGACGATCATTTTTTCGGCGCTGATCGCCTATATCTCATCGATCCAGCAGATCGTCTTCGACGCGTTCGGCGAAGGCCGCTTTATCGGCCTGGTCTTCGCGGCAGTCGCGGCGCCGATGGCCCTCGCCTCCTGGACCAATTCGCGGGTCGTGGGCCGCTTCGGCTTGCGGCGGGTCGGCCACACGGCTGCCGCGGCGCTCGTCGTCGTGACAGCCGCCCACGCCGGCGTTGCCCTCCTTGGCCTGGAGAATCTGATCACCTTCATCGCGCTGCAGGCTCTCACCATGTCCTGCTTCGCGTTCGCTTCGTCCAACCTCGGCACCCTGGCGATGGAACATATGGCGCCAATCGCCGGCACGGCTTCGTCGGTCCAGGGCATCATTGGGACACTGGGCGCGGCGATCATCGGATTCTTCATCGGCCAGGCGTTCGACGGCACCGTCATTCCCTATACGGTCGGGACCGCCGCCTGCGCGGCCCTCGGTTTCGTCGCCGTCGTTCTCACCGAACCGAAGCGACTGTTCGCCGCGATCCAGGCGGACTCCCTGGAATCGGAGACCGCGGAACGATGCACCGCGATCCCCGAGGATTTCGCCTAGAGGTAATCGAGTCGGAGCAGCCCCCGGCTGCTCCGCTTCCGATTACTCCGCGTCGGGCGCTCCGTCGTCGGGACCCTCGCCGACCATCAGCGCCTCGCCGACCTCCTCGGTTTTGCCGCGAATCGCATTTTCGATCCGCTGCGCGACGTCCGGATTCTCCTTGAGATAGATTTTGGCGTTCTCGCGGCCCTGGCCGATGCGCACGCTGTCGTAGCTGAACCAAGCGCCCGACTTTTCGATCAGGCCCGCCTTGACCCCGAGATCGAGGATCTCGCCGACCTTGGAGATGCCTTCGCCGTACATGATGTCGAATTCGACCTGCTTGAAGGGCGGCGCGACCTTGTTCTTGACGACTTTCACCCGGGTGGTGTTGCCGACGATGTCGTCGCGATCCTTGATCTGGCCGGTGCGGCGGATGTCGAGGCGCACCGATGCATAGAATTTCAGCGCATTGCCGCCGGTCGTCGTTTCCGGATTGCCGTACATCACGCCGATCTTCATCCGCACCTGGTTGATGAAGATCACCATGCAGCGCGAGCGGCTGATCGATCCGGTAAGCTTGCGCAGCGCCTGGCTCATCAGCCGCGCCTGGAGTCCGGGCAATTGATCGCCCATTTCGCCTTCGATCTCAGCACGCGGAACGAGGGCGGCGACCGAATCGACCACCAGGACATCGACCGCATTCGATCGCACCAGCGTATCGACGATCTCGAGCGCCTGCTCGCCGGTGTCGGGCTGAGAGACGATCAGCTCGTCGATATCGACTCCCAACTTCCTGGCGTAGGCCGGATCGAGCGCATGCTCGGCATCGACGAACGCTGCGGTTCCGCCGCGCTTCTGAGCCTCCGCGATCGCATGGAGCGCGAGAGTCGTCTTGCCCGAGCTTTCGGGCCCGTAAATCTCGATCACCCGGCCCCGAGGCAGCCCGCCCACTCCGAGCGCGATATCGAGGCCGAGGCTCCCCGTCGGAACCGTTTCGATCTCGATCTTCTCGCGGCTTCCGAGCTTCATCGCGGAGCCCTTGCCGAACGCGCGGTCGATCTGGGCGAGCGCGGCTTCGAGCGCCTTCTGACGATCCATGCTGGGGGCTTCCAATTCGCTACCGATTACCTTGAGCTGCGCTGCCATGTCCCATGTCTCCGTTCAAGCGTGAAAAATCGCCTCGGTTGGTGGCGGCCAAGCCCCGCCGGAGACATGGTCGTATCCTATTTGTTCCGCGAGAACAATAGGAGAACATAACCTTGAATGTTCCGAATGTTCACAGTGACGCACATGTTGCGGCTTCATCGCGGTTCTTTCAACGCTGCATCCGAGGTTGAAGACGACTCCGCGGGGCTGGTCTGGCACAGAGCAGGTCTTGTAGGACAGGAGAATTCGCCCCGGCTCCCGGATCAGCGGATGGGCTTGCCCGCCTTGATGACCCCATCCACGTGCTCGAGGGACCGAATGTCGGTCAGCGGATCGCCCTCGACCGCGATCAAGTCCCCGAATGCGCCGCTCCGGACAGCCCCGACCTGCCCTTCCATTCGCAGCGCCCGCGCAGCCTCGCTGGTCGCCGACTGGATCGCCTGCATCGGAGTCATTCCGTAGCGCACCAAGTAGGCGAACTGACGAGCCCCGAGACCGTAGGGATAGACGCCTGCGTCGGTTCCGAAGGTCATCCTGGCACCGGCCTTCACCGCCGCCGCGAAGCCTCGCCGCTGGACATCGGTCGTTTCGATATTCTTCCGCAGATATTCGGCAGGCCAGCCCTGCTTGACGCCGACGTCGTTGATCCAGTCGCCGTTGTAGATGTCCATGTCGAGCCAGACGCCGTTCGCTTTGGCGAGCGCAATCCCTTCGGCGTCCAGGTAGCTGGCATGCTCGATGGTCCGTGCTCCGGCGCGGATCGCGGCCTTGATTCCTTCGGCGCCGTGGGCGTGGGCGATGCAATAGGATCCGTGAGCCTTCGCCTCGTCGCAGGCGGCCTTCATCTCCTCGGGTGAGAGCTCTAGCGCACCCGGGATGCCGCCGATCGCAAGCACCGCGCCGGTCGCGATCAGCTTGATGAAGTCGGCGCCGTGATCGAGGAAATATCGGGCCCGGTCTCGTGCTTCGGCGGGATTGTGGACTTCGCCCATCCGAAACTGCTCCGGCACCGGCACGTCCGCCGCGAGAGCGTTGATCTCGCCTCCGCCGCCAGGGACCGTGATGTAGCCGCCGGCGACATACATGCGCGGTCCTTCGACCTCGCCGGCATTGATCGCGTCCCGCAGCGCAATGTCGGTCAGCCCGCGATAGACGCCGACGTCGCGAACGGTCGTGAAGCCGCTGCGGAGCTCGGTCCGGGCCGCCACGGCACCCTTCAGGATGGTGTCCGCCTCGCTGTGCTTCAGCGGTCCCGCCGGGTCGCTTTGATCCTCATCGATCGCTCCATCCGCAAGATGCGTATGAAGGTCGATCAAGCCCGGAAGCACCGTATAGCCGGACCAGTCGATCGTCGCCGGCCCGTCCGCGTCGCGCCATGGAGTGACCGACGCGATCTTCCCATCGACGATCCGAATCCGCTGGTCGGTCAGGGCCCTGGCGGCAGCCGGATCGATGAGCCGTCCGGCGTGGACGTCGACGGTTTCGGCGGAAGCCGAGGTCGCGACCAACAGCGCTGCTGCGCTTCCGGTCAGTATCCAGCGTAGGTTTGCCATGGTCCCCTCCCGTCGCGCCGTTGTGGCATGGACGAACTGCTGTCTCAAACGAGTTGGTGCGAATTGCATGAAAGATGCAGCCAAATGCCTGTTGATAAACAGGATAGCTGGCACATAGGATGAGTCACGAGCGTGTTGGGGGAGTTGCTGTGCGGCGGATCGATCTGTGGGTTGGCGGTGCTATGCTGTTGGCGGCAGGGCCTGCTCATGCGGCGGACGCGCTGAAGTTTGGGTCAGTGCCCTCCTGGGTCATTCCCCAGACGGTTCCGGCAGCGTCCGACACTTCCAAGGATCGGCCGATCGCGATCCTGCTCCACGACCAGCAAGCCCTACTCGAAACGGGCAAGATCAGCACCTACGCCGAACTCGCTTTCAAGATTCAGCAACCCGAAGGCCTTGCGGCCGGGAATCTATCGATCGCGTGGGACCCGGCCACCGACACGGTCACGGTCAATCGGCTCGAAATTCACCGTGGCGACCAGGTGATCGACGTTCTGAAATCTGGCCAGACCTTCACGACTATGCGCCGAGAGACGAGTCTCGATCTGGCGACGCTCGACGGTGTGCTCACCGCCAACATCCAGCCCGAGGGCCTCCAGGAAGGCGATGTCGTCATCATGGCGACCACGACCGAGCATTCCGATCCGGTGCTCAAGGGCCATGTCGAAGCCATCTTTGCCCCGTGGGGTGCCTCTCAGATCGGGCTCGCGCATTCGCGCCTCAGCTGGCCGTCTAAGCTTAACGTGAACATCCATAGAATTGGCGATCTCCCCGTGCCGCAGCAAGTCACCCGGGACGGAAAGACGGTGTACGAACTCACCATGCGGAACGTGGAGCCGGTCATCGCGCCCAAGTCCGCTCCGCTCCGCTTCAGGCTCGGCCGAATGGGCGAAGCGACCGATTTCCGCTCCTGGGCCGAGGCGGCGAAACTGATGGTCCCGCTATATCGCGACGCCTCGGTCATTCCGGCTTCGGGGCCGTTGCGCGACGAGGTTGAAAAAATTCGCAAGGGTTCGGCAGATCCGAAATCGCGCGCCGAGCAGGCGGTGCAGCTGGTGCAGCAACGCGTCCGGTACGTCGCGCTCGTCATGGGCCAAGGCGGTTATGTGCCCGCCCCGGCGGGAACAACGTGGTCACGGAGGTTTGGCGATTGCAAGGCCAAGACAGCGCTGCTGCTCGGCATTTTGAAGGAACTCGGGATCGACGCCGAGCCCGTAGCGGTGAATCCGATACTGGGCGATGCGATCGCCGACCGCCTGCCGATGATCGGACTGTTCAACCACGTGCTCGTTCGAGCGCACGTAGGCGGCAAGGATTATTGGCTGGACGGGACCCGGACGGGCGACAATTCACTCGACGGAATTCAGGTCCCGAACTTCGGCTGGGGCCTTCCTTTAATCGACAAGGCGGCCCTCGTACGGATTGTGCCGCCACCCCTCACGATCGCGGACAATGAACGGACGATCGATGTCGATGCGACGGCCGGCATCTATGCGCCGGCGAAGGTTGGAATCGACGAGCTGCTGCGCGGCGATGGAGCAGTCGCGTTCAACACTGGCTATTCGCGGCTTTCGGCAGATCAGCGCACCGAGTTCCTGCGCGCGAGAGCAAAATATTTCTTTGACTCGATCACGGTCGAATCTTCGTCCGTCCAATTCGACAAGACCACCAATGAACTGAGGATTTCGACCAAGGGCACGGCCAAACTCGATTGGGAAGACGACTGGTTCCGAGTCCCGAGCGCGTCGATCGCCTACACTCCGGACTTCGATCGGCCCGCCGGTGCGTCGCAGGAGGTTCCCTTCGCGACGGACTATCCGAATTACGAAGTCAGGCACGTCACGATCCGCCTCCCGCAGGGCTTTCTCGCCACGCAGACCAAGCCTCCGCTTGCGGTCCACGAAACGCTTGCCGGAGTCGAATATGGCAGGGTCATCGGCCTTACCGGTGACACGATGACCGTAGACAGCAGCGAGCGTACGATCGCCCCCGAAGTCCCTTACAAAACGGCACTGGCGGCCGCCGCGCGCCTGAAGGTGCTCGACAATGACGACGTGTATCTCAGGGTACCGAACGGATATCGGGCATCCGCCGAGGACCTTGCGGCGAAGACCGCCGAAAAGCCGGCCTCGGTTCAGGATTTCATCGACCGTGGGCTGATGCTTCTCGATGTCGGAAGAATCGACGAGGCTATTGCCGATTTCGACGACGCCGTTCGCCTCGATCCCAAGAACATCTGGGCTGTCGGCGACCGAGGAATCGCCCGCGTTTGGAAGCGCGATTTCGACGGCGCTGCAAAGGACTTGGCGTCCGTGGAAGCCGTCGATCCGAAGAACTCGGTCCTGCTCCGCGCGAAAGCGCTGCAGGCGGAGCTACAGGGAAAATACGGCGAGGCTTCCGATTTCTATACGCAGTCGCTGAAGAGCGAGCCGGACAACGCATTCGCGCTTGGCCACCGCGCGATGATGCATCACGCGCTCAACGAGAACGACCAGGCACTCGTCGATTCGGAACAGGCCCTTGCGAGGAATCCCGCGTGGGTCGACCTCCGGTTAATGCGCGCGACGATTCTGCTGATCGGCGGGAAGAAGTCCGACGCCGCAACGGAAGCCGCAACTCTGATGGCGGATGGACCAAAATCGTCGGAGAGGTTCGTCGGTGCGGCGCGAATCTATGCACGCCTTGGCATGCACAAAGAAGCGATGGCGGCATTCGACCGGGCCATTGCTATCAAGCCGGAGGCCTACATCTACATCAACCGCGCCCAATCGCGTCCTTTCACCGATTATAGTGGTCGAATTGCGGACCTCGATGAGGCCATCAAGCTGGACGAGAAGAACAGTATCGCCTTGGCCGAGAAAGCCGAGCAGCTTGCTGTCATGGGCGACTTCAAATCAGCTTTGGGGCTCTATGACCGGGTGATCGCGATTAGTTCGGACAACCGGGAATTCGTGATTCGGCGCGCGATCATGCTCCACAAGGCGGGTCGAACCGCGGAAGCCGAAAAGATCTTCGCTACCGAGCGGGGGAAAGCAAAGACATCGAGCGATTTCAATAGCCTATGTTGGATAGCGGCAACAGCGGGGGTCAGAATGGACCAGGCATTGAAAGATTGTGAGGAGGCAGTTCGACTGGATCCCACCAACAGCGCTGCTCTCGACAGCCTCGCCTTCGTGGAGCTTCGCGACGGCAAGACCGACGAGGCGATCGCGCTTTATGACAGGGCGCTCGCCAAGCGGCCACAGTCCGCATCGTACATGGGTCGGGCGATCGCTTATGGGCGGAAAGGTGACAAAGCGCGCGCCGAGAGCGACCGCGCCCAGGCACTTCTCCTCGATCCCGACGCGGAAACGCGCTTCAGCGAATATGGACTGAAACCCTAAGGCCGAATCACGCCGGAGTGACGTCCCCGGCTCCGGTGCCGCCGTCTTCGCCAGGATCCGGCCGCTTGTCGAACACCTCGTCGATCAGCCCGAAAGCCTTCGCCTCGTCGGCCTCGAGGAACTTGTCGCGGTCCATCGCTTTTTCGATCTCCTCGATCGATTGGCCGGTATATTTCGAATAGAGCTCGTTCAGCCGCTGGCGCATCCTCAGGATCTCGCGCGCCTGGATTTCGATGTCCGCGGCCATGCCCTGGGCGCCGCCCGAGGGCTGGTGGACCATGATTCGGCTGTTCGTGAGCGCGACCCGCATTCCGGGCTCGCCCGCCGCCAGCAGGAAGCTGCCCATCGACGCCGCCTGGCCGATGCAGACCGTGCTGAGCTTCGGCCGGATGTATTGCATCGTGTCATGGATCGCGAGGCCGGCGGTGACCACTCCGCCCGGCGAGTTGATGTACATGAAAATGTCCTTCTTCGGGTTTTCGGACTCGAGGAAGAGCAGCTGGGCCGTGACGAGCGAGGCCATATGATCCTCGATCGGGCCCGTGATGAAGACGATCCGTTCGCGAAGCAGCCGGGAATAGATGTCGAAGCTGCGCTCGCCCCGGTTGGACTGCTCGATGACGATGGGAACGAGCTGCGAAACGATGTCCTGATGGTCAATCACGGGATGCGGATCCTGATAAATTGCTGATGCGGCCTACATCGGCGCGAACGGAGAAAGGTTCAAGCCGCAGGATAGAAGAAGGGCGGCCCGGATGTCCGGACCGCCCCTACCCCGCCCAAAAATGGGACGCGAAGCTTACATCTTCACACTGATCCGGCCGTAGTAGAAGCGACCGGGAACGTCATAGGTCGTTGGGTCGAAGTTGTTGATGTCGCAGGTGTTGCACCCGGGTGCCCGCGTGTTGAGCAGGTTGTTCACGCCGACCGCAAAGCCGAATTGCCGGTTCAGGAAGGTGGGCATCCAGCGCAACTGCGCGTCGGTGTAGAACCGCTCCTTCAGCACGTTGCCGTCGCTTTCGGTGAGTTTCGAGACGTAACGGCCGGTCAGGCTCGCGCCGAAATTGGCGAGATCCCAATCGATGATTCCGACGGACTTCCACTTCGGGAAGCCTTGCGATGGGCTGCCCTGCTCAGTCCCTTCACGGCTGATGACCTGCGTCCCACCGGTGATCGGGACCAGGACGTCATAGTTCTTAAGGAACGTGTTGTTCCAGGTGAAGCCGAAACGACCCATCCGGGTCTTCGGCGTCCGGTAGGCGACGTTGACGTCCCAGCCCTTGGTCTTAATCGCGGCGATATTGCCGAGAATGCCGTTGATCTGCGTCAGGGTTCCCCCGACCCGAGTGACGAGCGCACACGACACCGGGTCATTGTTGAGCTCGCAGTTGTTGACCGTAAACTGGGCGTCGATCGGCTGAATCGCCCGCTTCACGCGGATATTATAGTGGTTCGCCTCTACCGAGAATCCGGGCAGGAACGTCGGGCTGAACACGCCGCCGAAGATCCAGCTCGTTGATGTTTCCGGATCGAGGTTGGGATTACCGCCCACTGCGACGGAAATCTGCGGATTAGCCTGCGTGTAGCTGCTGTCGCCCGGCACGCCGTGCGAGATGCAGTTGGCCTTGACCGTCGCGCTCGTGTTGTAGGTGTTGGGCAAAGCGCTTTGCGAGCACGGATCGAGAATCGTCTGGTCGAACCGGGAGAGGCTGCCGAACAATTCGCCGATCGACGGGGCGCGGAAGCCTTGAGCATAGGATCCGCGGAAACGAAGGTCCTTGATCGGCTTATAATTCACCTGCCCCTTCCAGGTCGTGTGCGAGAAAGTGGTGCTGGGATTACCGCTCCCGGGTTCCGGATCCGTCTTGTAATGCGAGAAACGCACCGCGCCGCTCAGCTCGAGCAGATTGATCGCAGTGATGTCTTTCAGCACCGGCGCATTGACCTCGGCATAGACCTCGGTCGAGTGAATGCCACCGCCAGTGTGAGCTGCCGGAATATCCGAACTAAACCCGTTCTGAACCACCTGGTCGGGGTCGAAGCTGCCGCTCTGATCGCGATATTCAGCGCCGGCGGCAATACTCAGCGGACCGCCGGGGAGCTCGAAGAGTTCACCGGATACGTTGGCAGTCGCGTCCCACAAGTCCTGCTTGCTTCGGTCGTTCTGGATGAACGTCACATAGTCGATCATCTCCTGCGTGATCGATCCGGCGCCGCCAAAGAGATTGAATGGCACGCACCCGAACAGCGGGTTGGTCGGGTCGGTGCTGCCTGTCGTGCAGGTCGCGAGGTCGCCGAGGGCAAAACGCAGTTTTTGCGAATTGATGTTCCCCAGCATGCGCTGCTTGGCCTGGTTATGGCCGTAGACACCGTTGACGTCCCAGTACCAATCGTGCCCGCCGATGTTGAAGCTGCCGTCGAAGCTGCCCACGAGGTAGCTGGTGTCGACCTTCTGCGAGAAACGACGCGGACCCCCTTCGACGAAGCGGCGAAGGATGAAGGAAAAATTGCTCGAATCCAGATCAATCCCAAACGGATTGAACGGGTTGGTCGCATCGACTCCGGTCGCATCGAGGAACGGCGTACATCCGCAGCCGGCACCGATGCCGAACGGCAGCGGCGCGGCCTGGTTCTTGGACTTGCGCTCGTTCCACATGCCCTTGACGGAAAAGTGGAAATTGTCGGCGAGCTCATATTTGGCGTTGGCGAACAGGCCGTAACGGTCGAGCGGAATCTGGAAATAGTTGAACGGCGCGAAGTTGAACGTGTCCGCCGGGTTATGCGTGTCGCGCGGACGGAAGTTGGCGATCGTCGGAGTGCTGGTCGGCGCGTTAATGAGCGTCGCCGTGCCGCCGAAAATCGTGCCCGTAAAGCGTCCGTTGGGAAGGAAGCTCGAGCAGCCCGCGATGTTGTTGCCGCCACTATCAAAGATCTGGCAGCTATCGGCATAGGGGTTCGGGAAGGCGGAGATCGCGCGGTCGCCTGAGCTCACCGCACCCTGTTTCACATAATTGCCGCCGAGAACGATCGACAGGCGATGATTGTCGCCGTTGCCCCAGCTCAGCTGGTAATTCTGGGTTTCGCCGTCGCCCTGTTGATACTGGCCGTACTGGGCGCTCGCCTGAAGACCCCTCTGTTTCTGCTTGGTGATGATGTTCACCACTCCGGCGATGGCGTCCGATCCGTAGACCGCCGACGCCCCGTCCTGCAGGACTTCGACGCGCTCGATCATGCTCTCGGGAATCGCATTGAGGTCGACCGATGGCGGAACGCCGCTGGCCGAGGCTCCGGGAACGAAACGCAGGCCGTCAACGAGCACAAGCGTTCGACGCGAGCCGAGATAGCGAAGATCGATTTCGGCCGATCCCGCTCCGACGCCACCGCCGTCCGGCGGGTTGCCGAGATTGCCCGAATTGTTGAACTTGCCGTTGAGGCCACCGCCCGAGCTCGGCAGCCGCTGCAGCACGTCGTTGATCGAGCTCAAGCCGGTTTTCTGGATATCCTGCTGATCAAGGAACACGCGCGGAGCGTCGAGGTCGAGCGGATTGCGACGAATGCGCGAACCCGTGATGACGATTTCGCCCTGCGGCGTAGCCGGCGCGGCGCTCGCCGGCGTCTGACCGATGTCAGCCGGCGGCTGAGTGCTCTGCGCCTGCGCGGCGGTCGATCCGCCGATCAGCGCTGCAAAAGCCACGCCCGCGCGAAGTGCCATGTTAGTCCGGATCATCGAAAGTCCCCCTTTGTCGCTCCCGCCAGAACGGGTGTGAAACAGCCGTAACCTAGGCGGTTGGGGTCGAGGAAGCCGCTTCTGTCACATCGCCGACACAATTCTCGCGGGGTGATGCATAAGAGTCACTGTCCCTAAGATGCTGGCAGCGCGAGATAGGCGAGCCGCCGAACCTCCCTGCGCCCTCGTGTCACCGTGTCGAGGATCAGCCCGGCAAAGAAGCAGAGCACCGCCACGACTGTCATTCCAGTGACGAGGATCGCGGTCGGGAACCTCGGGACGAGCCCGGTATGGAGATAAGTGACGACCAGCGGAATCGAGAGAAGGATCGCGGCCAGCAGCAGCAAGGCGCCGATTGACCCATAGAAGAGGACCGGGCGCTCGATCCTGTAGAGCGTGACGATGGTCTTCAGGATCCGCCACCCGTCCGAAAATGTCGAAAGCTTGGACTGCGATCCCTCGGGCCGCGCCGCATAAGCGGTCTCGACCTCGCCGACCGGCATTCTGAGCTCGAGGGCGTGGACGCTCATCTCGGTCTCGATCTCGAACCCTGAGGAGAGCACCGGAAAGCTCTTCACGAAACGCCGGGAAAAGGCACGGTAGCCCGAGAATATGTCCGAGAAGCTGCGACCGAACAGTCCGGCGAGAAGGCCCGTGAACAGTCTGTTCCCCAGGACATGGCCGCCGCGATAGGCCTCCTTCGCATCGTGCCGCCGCGTTCCGACGACCATATCGAGCTGTTCCGCGACGAGCAGGTCGACCATCGCCGGCGCGGCGTTCGGGTCGTAGGTCAGATCACCATCGGCCATCAAATAGACGTCGGCGTCGACGTCGGCGAACATTCGCCGGACCACGTGGCCCTTGCCTTGCTGGCGCTCCGACCGAACAATTGCGCCGGCCTTTGCCGCGACCTCGCGCGTACGATCCGTGCTGTTGTTGTCGTAGACGTACACTGTCGCCGTCGGCAGAGCCGCCGTGAACCCGGCAACCGTCGCCGCAATCGCAGCCTCTTCGTTGTAACAAGGCAGGAGCACGGCGATGCGCGGCTGTGGCTGCGGACTGTCCAAGCGATCCCCCACCTCGTTCGGGTGCATCTGATGCACCGGCTATAGCCGCGAGGTCGTGACCTGCAACAACCGAAAGTCGGGCGACAGTGAGGACAGTCGCCAGGGATCGTTCGGCAGAATCACGAACGCGTCTGCAGGGCCCAGCTCCTGAACTCCGCGGGCGTGAAGCCGCGCGGTGCCTTCCAGAATGAAGCCAAACACCAGCTCACCATCATGCCGCGCGAAATGGATCTCGTCCGCAGCGCCCCTGCGGAAAGTCCGGACATCGGCCAATCCGCCGCTCGCATCGGGCACGGCGGTTTGCTGCACTTCAGCTCCGTCGAGCGGGGTCCAACTTGCTTCCGCCGCGACATGATGGAGAAAGCGCTGTCCGTCGAACAGCCGGCTTGGGTCGAAATCCGCGTTCGGCAAGACCAGATCATGATCCGCCAGCGTCTCGTGGAGCGCAGGCGCGGTAATCTCGACGACTTCGAGGAGAGCTGAGCTTTCGAGCACTCGATGGCGGATACCCGGGGGCTGGAGCACCAGGTCGCCCTCGTTCATCACGAACGGCTTGCCCTGGTCTTCATAAACGACCCGAACCCAGCCGCTACGCACGTAGATCATCTGCAGGGCGATGTGGTGGAAATGGACCCAGTCGGAAACGGGCCCGCCCTCGGAAATGGTGATGTGCGAGGCGATGTAACGTCCGCCCAAGCGCCCTGGAATCAGGTCACGGTACCGCATCCCGGCCCTGCCTTCGCCCGATTGGCCGCCTTGCATGATCAGCAATTCGGGAACGAACGGCGGCAGTTCAGCCGACGGCGGCGCAGTTCCCGGGCTCGTCGTCAGCCTGCACGTTTCACCGTTACGGCTGAGCACCGCCGAATGCGGCTCGTCGGCCGGATAAATGACGTCGAGCCGAAACCCCTGCGAGCGCAGGTCATCGATTGCGCGATTGAGATCGTCGCAGACTCTCTCGCCTGCGGTCCCGATCTTGATCAGCCTTTCTTCGCCGGCTTCTTGGCGGCCGGCTTTTTGGCAGGGGCCGCCTTGTTCGAGGGCGCCTTCGCCTCCGGAGCCTTGGCCCCGGCCCCGTCCTTCAGCGGCTTGGCAGGTTTGGGCTTTTCGGCGGCTTTCTTAAGCTCAGGCTTGGCGGTCACTTCCGCCTTGCCTTTCTTCGCGGCCTTCTTCGGCTTCGCGGTGCCGTGGTCATGCCCGCACCCGGGTCCGTGAACATGCCCCTCTTCGCTTTCGAGATCCGCCTCGAGCTCCGCGCGGCTCGACTTGCGCTCGCTGATCTCGGCCGTCGAGAAGAGGAAGTCGACAACCTTGTCTTCGTAAAGGGGCGCGCGCAGCTGGGCAGCGAACATGGGCTCCTGCTGGATCAGCTGGAGAAAACGCTCGCGCTCCTGGCCCTGATATTGCGATGCTGCCTGCGCGACGAGAGTCCGCATTTCCTGGTCGGTGACGTCGACTCCGTTGGCAGCGCCGATCTCCGAGAGCAGCAGGCCCAGGCGCACTCGCCGCTCGGCGATCTTCCGGTACTCGGCCGAGTCCTGTTCAATTTCTTCGAGGGCGGCCTTGGAATCGGCCTCATGACTCGCCTCGTGACGAAGCTGGTTCATGATGTTCTGAAATTCGGCCTCGACCATCGATTCCGGCACCGGAAAGTCATGCCGCGCGGCAAGCTGGTCGAGCAGCTGGCGCTTCATGTGCGTCCGGGTCAGGCCGTTGAGTTCCTGTTGCTGCTGTTCGCGCACCAGGCCCTTCAGTTGCTCGAGGTCCTGGAGGCCGAGCGCCTTGGCGAAGTCCTCGTCGACTTTGGTCTCGCCGGACGTCTTCACGTCCTTCACCGTCACCGCGAAGACCGCCGGCTTCCCCTTCACCGCGTCGGAAGGATAATCTTCGGGGAACGTGACGTTGAGCTCGCGCGATTCTCCCGCCTTCGCGCCGACGAGCTGCTCCTCGAAACCGGGGATCAGCCGACCCGAGCCGATCTCGACCGCCATGTCCTCGCCCTTGCCGCCTTCGAAGGGTTTGCCGTCGACCGATCCCTCGAAGTCGATCGTCACGAGGTCGCCATTGCCGGCGGCGTGCTTCTTCGGAGCGTCGACCCAATTCTTGGTCGAAGCCGCAAGCTGCTTCAGTTGGTCGTCGACGGCGGTTTCGTCGACATCGATCGTCAGGCGCTCTAGCTGCAGGCCATCAATCTTCGCCTCGGGGATGTCGGGAAGCGCTTCGAGGCTGACCCGCACTTCGGCGTCCGCGCCGGGCTCATATTTTTCGTCGAGCACCACCTCAGGGCGCAGCGCCGGACGAACCTTCTTCTCGTCGAGCAACTGTTGGACCCCGTCCTGAACCGCATTCTGGAGAGCGTCGCGCTGGATTGCCTCGCCGTGCATCTTCTTGATCAGGTTCGGCGGCACCTTGCCGGGACGGAAGCCAGGCATGCGGACCTGCGGCGCGATGCGCTTCACCTCCTCGTTGACCCGGGCTTCGATGTCCGCGGCCGGAATGGTGAGCATGAAGGCGCGCTTCAGGCCCTGGTTTTCAGTCTCGACGGTCTTGATGGTCACGGCAGCAACATCCCAAATTTCTAACAGCCTGCGCGATTTTCGTGCTGGGCATCCCCCGGATGCCCTGTGCGCGAAAATGGTGCGCGCGGAGGGACTCGAACCCCCACATCTTGCGATACTGGAACCTAAATCCAGCGCGTCTACCAGTTCCGCCACGCGCGCGCGGCCCAAGGAGGTGCGGCCTATAGCAAGGATCGGGCGGCGGGCAACCCGCGGGGAGAGCTGTTCGTTGGACGATTACGAGGAGCCATCGATGCAACAACAACCACCGATCCCCGAAACGCCCCCCGAACATCCGGCTCAACCGAGCCAGCCGGGACAACCCACTGAGCCCCCGCCGGAGACTCCGCCCCAAGGTCCGGACATCGACGTGCCGACCCCGCCTTCTCCCGGCACGAGCCCATCGCCGGGGCCGATTTCGCCCGTCGGTTAGCGATTGAGCCGCGCTGAAGCGACGATCGACTCGAAATCCGGCAGAAGCGTCCCGTAATAATGGGATCGCGCGGCGTCGAAGAGGATCAGGTACAGCTGGCCGTTGATCACGGCCCCGACGGCCCGGCCCTTTCGCCATAGCTCGTCACTGTCGAGATGCTCATAGTCGAGCTGGAAGCCGCCGGTCCCGAGGAACGGACGCGGCTGGAGCGAAAGCGTGCGGAACTCCACCGCGCCGCCCTTCACACGATAGAGGCTCTCGAGCATCGCGACGATTTCCGGCGGGGTCATGTCGGAACGGAACTTGGGAACCTGCTGGTCCGCGCGCTTGCTTTGCCGGATGAGGTAACGCCCGCTCTTCAATCCGGAGACGAAGCTGATCCCGTCGAGATAGGGCCCATTCTGGGTCCAGTCCTCGACGTCCTGCACATCGGACCACAAGAAGGAACGGTGGCGATTGTACGGCCGCGGCGGGGTCACCGTCAGCGATCCGTCGCCAACCTTGACCCGATGGACCCCGACGAAGGCGTAGCTGCTGAAGCCATATTCGCCCGTCCCGAGACCCGAGCAGCCGCAAAGGCTCAGCGCGGAGGCGGCGGCCAGTGCCAATCTCATCGTGCGATTCATATTGAGCAACCCCTCAGCCGATCATCTGCCGGACCCAGGCGGCATCGGCAGCGTTCGGTTTCATGGTGAGATAGCGGGCGAAGGCCGACTTCGCTTCCGCGTTGCGGCCGGCCTTCATCAGCGAAATCCCGTGCCACCGCCACGCATCCGCCGGAGCGTCCGGATAGGATACGGCGGACGCGTAGCTAAGCGCCGCTCGAGCGTCGTCGCCGCGTCGATTGCGAAGCCGCCAAACTTCGCCTTCGTAATAGCGCAGGAGGCCGTTCCATCCGTCCTGGGCGAGGGTTTCGATCAAATATTGGCTCGCGCCCGGATCGTTGAGCTTCACCTGATCGTCGAGCAGCATCGGCCGAATGCCGCCGATCGTCGCCAGATAGCGGTTACGGCCGACCTCGTACGTACGGCCGGGCTCCTTCACCTCGAGCGCGTCGGCCCTGAGGTCGGCCATTCGTGAGCCTTCCGACGGGTGAGTGTCGAACAGCGAGCCTCGGCGGCGGCGCTTGCGGCGATATCTTGCGCTCGCGGTCTCTTCGCCGATCAACTGCTGCCAGATGTTCGACATTTCAACCGGTTCGTAGCCGGCCTCGGCGATCAGCCTGGCGCCCATCGCATCCGCCTCGGCCTCCATTTCGCGGCTGTACTGGAAGAGCGACAGGATCGTTCCGAGCTGCGCCAACTGGACGTAATCGCCAAGGTAAACGCCGCCGGCCGCTCCGCCGACCCCTGCCGCCATGGCGGCGATCGCGAAAATATCGGTCTTGCGCCTCTGGTCGCGCCAGCTGCGGATCATGTGCCGCCGGAGGAAGTGACCCGATTCGTGCGCGATGACCCCGGCCAGCTGCGCCTCGTTGCGCATCCTCAGCAATAAACCCGAGAAGACAACCGCGAAGCCGGTCGGGAACATCATCGCGTTGAAGTCGGGGATATGCGCCAGGTAGATGCGGAAATCCCGAGCCGCGGGACCGCCGACTTTCCCAATCAAATCCTTGAGATATCCCGTGAGCTTAGGATCGTTGATGAGGAGATTGGATCCGGCGATCTCTTCCTCCGCCCGATCCATGAGCTGCCAGATGCCTTGCTCGTCCTTCTCGGTCGGCCGGTAACCGGGGCCGACCAGCGGGACCATGTCCTTCGGCAGGATGCGGGCCTGCGCGACGCCAGTGGACAGCGCTGCCGCGGTCGCTCCTCCACCAAGCAGGAGCGAGCGTCGGTTCAATTCAAAACAGCGAGCGCACATCAGCTTTTCTTCTCGGCGGCCTGCCGAACCGCGTTTCCAGGCTTCATCCGATTGAGCAGCCGATCGACCATTTGGGCCGCACCTTGCGGACTGCGCAGGTCGCCGAAGGCTATCCCGGGAATTTCGCTCCCCGCGCGCACGACGTTGAACCAGACGACCTCGCCCGTCTTGAGATCAACGAGCCCGGCATAGTCGAGCTGGGTCGCGCCGCCGATATTCGGTGCGCAAAAGCCGACGAAGCACCCGGCGAGCCCCAGGACTCCGAGCGCGATGCGCCCCCGGGACGCGACCGAATCCTCGGCATGGAGGAACAAGGCATAATCGAATCCCGTCTTGCGGCCGAGGGAGACGGCGTCCTCGCCCAAGGTCCAGTCGAGGCCCTGGCGGCGCTTGGTCGGAAGATAATCGCCCAGATATTTGTGAAGCACGATCGATTCGCCGACCGCGTAGAACAGCCGCTCGAAGTCCGCGACCTCCTGCTCGCTTACCCCCTGCACCTGGTTCCGGCGCTGAAGGATCTGGAGCTTGCCGCCGCGGCCCGCCTGTTGGGTTTGAAGCGCGGCAATGATGTTCGTCCGCGCCTGCTCGGTCCAATCGGCGCGCGGTTCCACAATCCCGCCGGTCGTCAGCGACCCGACCGACACGTCCGGTCTGAGGACGAGCAGCTTATAGTCGCCTTGAGGCGGAGTGAACTGGACGTCGGCATATTGCCGGGTCTGTACGCACGCGCTCATCGGCACGGCCGCCGCCAGCGCTAGCGCGATACCCAATTTCCGCATCAGACACCTCCAAGGTACGCGGATTGCGCACCTCCCCGCCACTCTCAGTGCCCGACTATTACCGAACGGTTCATGAATGAAAAGCGCCTATTTTGAAAAGGTTAGCGCTTTCCTCGCTCCGTCCTCCCAGCGCTTGCGGGGCAGGACGCGACGAGGGCGAGGCAGTGCCCGTCGATGGAATCCGCAACGAGCGGCAGGCCAAGCCAAGCCGCGAGCGTCGGCATGATATCGGTCGTTTCAACAGCCGTGTCGCTGGCGGCAGGAGCGACGCCCCGGCGCCAGAACAGGACCGGGACCCGCCGGTCGTAATCCCACGGACTGCCGTGAGTCGCGACGTAGCGGCTGGTGTCGGGGATCGGCGTCACGTCCCTCTTCAGGAGGACGACGAAGTCGCCCGACCGGGGTGTGTAAAAGCTCGCCCGGGCGCGCTGCTTCAACGTCCAGCCAACCGGAGAGCCGGTCGGGATCGGAGTTGCAGCGAGCTCAGCCGCCGTGAAGACCGCCTCGACCTGCGGATTCGCGCGGTACGCCGCGACGGCTGCCGCCAGAAGCTTCTTCCTGTCCGCTGCTGAAAGCGAGCGGTCGACGTACATGTCACCGCTGAGGTCGCCGAACAGTCCGGGGCCCTTGAGGCCAAGCCGCGCGACGAGCTTCGGGCCGACCACGCTTGCTCTAAGATCGGCGCTGGCGCGGACAGCGCCTGCAACGCCGGCCATCCGCTCCCGCTCGGGAATGTCCTTTCCGCCGTGGTCGGCGGTGAGAGCCACGGCATAGTCAACGCCTCGGCTGTCGAGGAGCGAGAGAAAGTCGCCGATTTCCCGGTCGAGCTCGAGGAGCTGCAGGCACATCTCCTCACCTTCGGTGCCATAGGTGTGTCCAACATAGTCTGTGGCCGACAGGCTGATCGCGAGCACGTCGGGAGCCGATCCGCGCCCGAGCTTCATTTCGTCGATCAGCCCGGCGGCGAGCGCCAGCGTATCTCCGTCGAATTCGGGCGAGGCGCGGAATGCGGCTTGGTCGTTTGCGGCCCGTGCGAGTTGGCCGCCACCAACGGGCTTGCCTCCGCCCTCGACCGGGATCACGCGGGCTTTGGCCTGGCAGAGGGGCGTCGGTTCCAGCGGTGCCCTCGGCTGAGCGAGCGCTGCGGTCACGGCCGCATTCACCTTGGCGACGACTTGCGGTGGCGATATTCCGGAAAGGTCGGTGTCGTATTTCTGCCCGGTCCAGTACCAGCGCTGGTCGACCTTGTGGCCGGTCATCATCACGGCGGCCCGGTCCTTGCCCGAAACCGCGACGCTTCGGCTGGCGGGCCAGCGCACCTTCACCAGCTCTCCGAGCGTGGGGACCAGGAGATGCTTTGGAGAGACGGTGTAGGCCGTGGAATTGCTGCCCGGCACCGTTTCATCCTCGGCGCAATAGACGCTCTTGTCAGTGCGCGTAAGCGACTGATCGGTCCACACATTCGAGATGATGCCGGTGCGCGCCGGATGGTCCCCGGTGAGGATCGTCGAATGGCCGGGGCAGGTCTCGGTCGCCGCGTGGCTTTGGTAACCGTTGTGGAAGACCGTACCCTGCGCGAGCCGCGCGAATCCCTGGGTGAAATGGGGCCGGTATTCGTCCCACAAATTGGCCGAAAACTGGTCAACCGAGATGACGACGAGCAGCTTCGGAGCGCCGGGGGCCACCGGTTGCGGCTGGGCTATCGCGCGGGTAGCGAGAAGCACCGCGCCTGTGATGATAATCAATTTATGCATGGTCGCTTTGTACCCCGGCGAAGGCCGGGGTCCAGTCCAAGCATGAGAAACGGCGCGATAGCGCCGCCTGGGCCCCCGCCTTCGCCGGGCTACAGTTAATCCAATTTCGCCCGCAGCCGTTCGTTGACCACTTGCGGATTGGCCTTGCCGGCCATCGCTTTCATCACCTGGCCGACGAAGAAGCCGAACAGTTGCTGCTTGCCGCCTTTGTAATCCGCGACTTTGTCGGCATTGGCGGCGAGGATCTCGTCGATCTTCGTGTCGATCTCGCCGGTGTCGCTGGTCTGCTTGAGCCCGCGGCTTTCGACGATCGCGGCGGCCCCTTCGCCCGTTTCGAGCATGATCTCGAACACCTGCTTGGCAATCGTGCCGCTAATCGTCCCGTCCGCAACCAGTTTCAGCAACGTCGCGGCTTCAACGGGTGATACCGGGCATTCGTCGATGCCCTTGCCGAGGCGGTTGAGCGCGCCGAACAGCTCGGCCACGACCCAGTTCGCGCCCTGCTTCGGCTCGGCTCCTGCGTCCAGCAGCGCATCGAACCAGCGCGCGGTCTCGACCTCGGCGGTCAAAACGCTGGCGTTGTAAGGGGTTATGCCAATACCTTCGTAGCGCTTGCGCTTTGCGTCAGGCAGTTCCGGTAACGTCGAGCGGCATTCCTCAAGGAACGCCTCGTCGAGCTCGAGCGGCAGCAGATCCGGGTCAGGGAAATAGCGATAGTCGTGCGCGTCTTCCTTCGACCGGAGCGCTCGCGTCACGCCTTTGTCGGGATCGAACAGCCGCGTTTCCTGGGCAACCGAGCCTCCGCTTTCGAGCAGCTCGACCTGCCGCTTCGCTTCATGTTCGACCACCGCCATCACGAAGCGCACCGAGTTGACATTCTTTGTTTCCGTCCGCGTGCCCAATTCTTCGCCGGGTTTCCTCACGCTGACGTTGACGTCGGCGCGCATCGAGCCCTCGTCCATATTGCCGTCGCAGGAACCGACGTAGCGCAGGATCGCGCGCAGCTTCTTCAAATAGGCCCCGGCCTCGGCGGGCGAGCGCATGTCGGGCCGCGACACGATTTCCATGAGAGCGACGCCGCTGCGGTTGAGGTCGACGTAGCTCATCGTCGGATGCTGATCGTGCATCAGCTTGCCCGCGTCCTGCTCGACGTGGATGCGCTCGATTCCAATACGCTTGGCGGAGGCCTCGTCCTTTTCGTCGATCAGGATCTCGACTTCACCCTCGCCGACCAGCGGATGATAGAGCTGGCTGATCTGATAGCCCTGCGGGAGATCCGCGTAGAAATAATTCTTCCGGTCGAACCGGCTCCAGCGGTTGATCACCGCGTCGAGCGCCATGCCCGTCCGCACCGCCTGGCGGATGCACTCCTTGTTGGGCACCGGGAGCATGCCCGGCATGGCCGCGTCGACCAGGCTGACCTGCGTGTTCGGCTCGGCCCCGAACGCGGTCGCCGCGCCCGAGAAGAGCTTGGCCTTGCTTGCGGTGATCTGCGCGTGGACCTCGAGGCCGACCACGACCTCCCACTCGCCCGATTCCCCTTTCACGCGATAAGGTGCAGCAGCGTCAGCCATGAAACACATCCATAAACATCCTCCCCACGATTTCGTGGGGAGGGGGACCAGCGTAGCTGGTGGAGGGGCATTTGCCCAAGAGCCCCTCCGTCAGCGCAGCGCGCTGCCACCTCCCCGAGAAATCTCGGGGAGGATGAAGAAAGCCACTCACCACCACTTCTCCGGCCGTGCGGTGAAGCCCGCGCGTTCCTCGATCGCGAGCCCGGCGTTCAGCACCATCTGCTCGTCAAGCTCATTGGCGATGATGTGCAACCCCAACGGCAGCCCCTGCCCGTCGAGGCCGCCGGGAACCGACATCGCCGGCAATCCCGCAAGGCTCGCCGGAACCGCGAATACGTCGTTCAAGTACATGGCCAACGGATCGGTCGTCTCGCCAATCCCGAATGCGGCCGATGGGGCCGTCGGGGTCAGGATCATATCGCAGGTCTCGAACGCCTTCGCGAAATCCTGCTTGATCAGCGTGCGCACGCGCTGCGCCTTAGTGAAATAGGCGTCGTAGAAACCGGCAGAGAGGACATAGGTGCCGATCATGATGCGGCGCTTCACTTCATCGCCGAAGCCTTCAGCTCGGGTCGCCGAGTACATGCCGTTGAGGCCGTCGCCGCCAAGCTCGCGCAGGCCGTAGCGAACGCCGTCATAACGCGCGAGGTTCGACGATGCTTCGGCCGGGGCGATGATGTAATAAGTCGGGAGCGCATATTTGGTGTGCGGAAGGCTGATCTCCACGGGCGTCGCGCCGGCGTCTCTCAGCCATTCGATCCCCTGTTCCCAGAGCGCGTTGATCTCGGGCGGGACGTCATCGATGCGATATTCCTTCGGAATCCCAACCCGCTTGCCCGTGAGATCGCTCGACAGGTTCGCTTCCCACCGCGGCACCGGCAGGTCGAGCGAGGTGGAATCCTTGGGATCGAATCCGGCCATGGCCTCGAGCAGGATCGCGCAGTCGCGGACCGTCTTCGCCATGGGCCCTGCCTGGTCGAGCGAGCTCGCGAAGGCCACGATCCCCCAGCGCGAGCAGCGCCCGTAGGTCGGCTTGATCCCGCAAATACCGGTGAAGGCGGCCGGCTGGCGGATGGACCCACCGGTGTCCGTGCCCGTGACGCCGGGCGCGATCCCCGCGGCGACGGCGGCCGCCGAGCCCCCTGAAGACCCGCCTGGGGTCAAACCGACATTGCTGCCCTTCCGCCGCCACGGGCTGATCACCGGACCGTAGGCGCTGGTCTCGTTCGACGAGCCCATGGCGAACTCGTCCATGTTCAATTTGCCGAGCATCCCCGCGCCGGCCCGGCGCAGGTTGGCTGTGACGGTGCTTTCGTAGGTCGGCTTGAAATCCTTGAGGATGCGGCTGCCCGCCGTCGAATCCACGCCCTTCGTTGCGAACAGGTCCTTGATGCCGAGCGGAATGCCGGCGAGCGGACCCGTCGATTCTCCGGAATCGGCTGCGTCGGCCGCCGCGAGCGCCTCCTCGGGGGTCGTCACCGTGTAAGCGTTGAGCAGGCGCGCGGCTTCGACCGCCGCATTGTAGCTCTCCGCGATCTCGCGCGCGGAAAACTCGCGACTGCGGATTCCATCGCGAAGCTCCGCTATCGTCTTTGAAGTGAGATCGCTCACTCGATCACCTTAGGCACCGCGAAGAAGCCGTGCTGGGCATCGGGAGCATTTTTGAGGATGTCGTCGCGGACGTTCCCATCATCGATCACGTCTTCGCGAAACCTCAGCTTCTGATCGATCACCGCGGTCAGCGGGTCCACCCCATTGGTGTCGACCTCCCCGAGCTGTTCGACCCAGCCAAGGATGTTGTTGAGCTCGGGCAGCAGGCGGTCGAGCTCTTCGTCGCTCATCGCAATGCGCGCGAGCTTGGCGATATGGCGAACCTGTTCAGGGGACACAGACATTGCGGGCGGGTCGATAGCGGCGGGGCTATTCAGCGGCAAGCCGGGCCCGAGTGGCAAACCGCCTGTTAAGCGCGCCGATTCGC
>JBKPOO010000014.1:0-2004 GCA_046733175.1 Pseudomonadota bacterium | reverse complement strand
CCTCGAGAATTGCGGGCCGATGGTTCTCGACGCGCTCATCAAGATCAAGAATGAGATCGATCCGACCCTGACCTTCCGCCGGTCGTGTCGGGAGGGCATTTGCGGGTCCTGCGCGATGAACATGGAGGGGCGCAACGGCCTTGCCTGCACCACCGCGATCGAGGAGCTGAGCGGCGAAGTCCAGATCACTCCGTTGCCGCACATGGAAGTGGTGAAGGACCTCGTTCCCGACCTCACCCACGTCTACGCGCAATATGCGCTCATCCAGCCCTGGCTGAAATCCGCGACGCCGGCCCCGTCGGGCCGCGAGCGGCTGCAGTCACCGGAGGACCGGGCCAAGCTCGACGGCCTCTACGAGTGCATCCTTTGCTTCTGCTGCTCGACCAGCTGCCCGAGCTATTGGTGGAATTCCGACAAATTCCTCGGGCCGGCGATCCTGCTCCAGGCCTATCGCTGGATCGCCGACAGCCGCGACGAGGCGACCGGAGAGCGGCTTGATACGCTCGAAGACCCGTACCGGCTCTACCGCTGCCACACGATCATGAATTGCGCCAACGTCTGCCCCAAGGGGCTCAACCCCGCCAAGGCGATCGCCGAGACCAAGAAACTGATCGCTGAACGCAGCGCGTGACCGACGACAGCAACGATCTGATGGAAGACGTCGGCCTCCCGACCGGCGCGACTCCCGATCCGGACAATCCGGGCTGGTTCAGCTGGGGCGACTTCCCGCGGTCGAGCTTCGCGGCCGCGACCGGGCGCCTCCTGTTCAAGCCCGACGGGCCCGGACGGGGAATGACGCGCATGTTTCCGACCGAAGCGCATATGAACATGGGCGGATCGATCCACGGTGGCGCAATCATGAGCTTCATCGACATGTCGATGTTTGCCGGAGGGCTCTGCGCGGGGATGGAGCGAGGCCATTACGTGACGCTCGACCTCACCACTCACTTCCTTGCGCGCGGGCAGGCCGGAACGCCCCTGGAAGCCCACGTCGAGCTCGTGAAGCAGACCCGCGGCCACGCTTTCCTCCAGGGCGTCGTCAAGCAGGACGGCGAGAATTGCTACAGCTTCAGCGGGACGCTGAAGCGCGTGAACCGGCCCAACGGTCCGTCCAGCCAATCGCGATGACCGGTCCGGTCCGGTCGGCCTACGACCAGCTGATCGCCGCCCAGGAGCTAACAGCCGATCCGGCGCAGGCGAGAGCCGTGCAGGCGCTCGACGCGCTCTGGTACGACATGACTGAGTCGGACGGGTTTTTTGCGCGCCTGTTCAAGCGGAAGGCTGCACTTAGCGGCGTTTACCTGTGGGGCGGCGTCGGCCGCGGCAAGTCGATGCTCATGGACCTCGCGTTCGATCACATCAACGTCACGCCCAAGCGGCGGGTGCACTTTCACGAATTCATGCTCGAGACCCATCAGCGCCTGCGCGAAGCCCGCGAGGGCGAGGACGGCGATCCAGTCGAGCCGGTCGCCAAAGCGATCGCCGCGGAAGCGAAATTGCTGTGCTTCGACGAGATGCAGGTGACCAATCCGGCTGACGCGATGATCCTGTCGCGACTCTTCGGCAAGCTGCTCGACGAAGGGGTTCGTGTCGTCACCACCTCGAACCGGCCGCCCAGGGATCTCTACAAGGATGGGCTCAACCGGGAACTGTTCATCCCTTTCATCGAGCTGATCATGCGCACCTTTGCGGTCGCCGCGGTCGACGGTCCGACCGACTATCGCCTCCAGCGGCTGACGGGAGTCGAAGTCTGGCACGTTCCCAATGGTCCGGAGGCGACCGCCGACCTTTCCCGCGCTTTCTTCCAGCTCACCGACTATCCGGTCGAGGACCGCGCGAAGGTTCCGTCAGAAGACATCGACGTTGGCGGCGGGCGCACCTTGCACGTGCCGAAGAGTCTCAAGGGCGTCGCCGTGTTCTCGTTCAAGCGTCTCATCGGCGAACCGCGCGGTGCGGCCGATTATCTGGCGATCGCACGGCGCTATCACACCGTAATCATCGTCG
>JBKPOO010000013.1:0-21352 GCA_046733175.1 Pseudomonadota bacterium | reverse complement strand
CGTCGACCTCGAGCACCTTCACGTCGACTTCCTGCGAGGTGCTGACGATCTTGCCCGGGTGAACGTTCTTCTTGGTCCAGCTCATCTCGGAGACGTGGACGAGGCCCTCGATCCCCGCCTCGAGCTCGACGAAGGCGCCATATTCGGTGATGTTGGTCACCCGGCCGCGGAACACTCCGCCGACCGGGTATTTCGAAGCCGCGCCCTCCCACGGGTCGCTCTCGAGCTGCTTCATGCCGAGGCTGATTCGCTGCGTCTCACGATTGATGCGGATGATCTGCACCTTCACCGTGTCGCCGATGTTCAGGACCTCTGAGGGATGGTTGACGCGCTTGTAGCTGATGTCCGTGACGTGCAGCAGGCCGTCGATTCCGCCGAGGTCGACGAAGGCGCCGTAATCGGTGATGTTCTTGACCACGCCGTCGATCACCTGGCCTTCAGCGAGACTTTGGATCAGGCCGCTACGCTGCTCGGCGCGAGTCTCCTCGAGGATCGCTCGCCGGGAGACCACGATATTGCCGCGGCGCCGGTCCATCTTGAGGATCTGGAACGGCTGGGGAAGGTCCATCAGCGGCTGGACGTCGCGGACGGGACGGATGTCGACCTGGCTGCCCGGGAGGAAGGCGACGGCTCCGCCGAGGTCGACCGTGAAGCCGCCTTTGACTCGGCCGAAGATTATTCCTTCGACGCGGTTGCCGGCTTCGAACTCCTTTTCGAGCTTGTCCCAGGCGGCTTCGCGGCGCGCGCGATCGCGCGACAGCATCGCTTCGCCAGCCGAATTCTCGACCCGGTCGACATAGACCTCGACCTCATCGCCGATCTTCAGCTCGGCTTTCTGGCCCGGAGCCGCGAACTCGCGCAGTGGCACACGGCCTTCCGACTTCAGGCCCACGTCGATCAGGGCCATGTCGTTCTCAATGCCCGTGACGATGCCCTTCACCACCTTGCCTTCGAACGTCTCGTTTTCACCGCCGAGGCTCTTGTTGAGGAGCTCCGCGAAATCGTCGCGGGTCGGAAATGTCGTGGTCGCCATAAAGTCTGCAGTCTCTCTAAATCACTCGGGCCTGCCGCTTGGCCGCCACCGTGGCTGACCTTCACATGCGGACCTGGTCAAATGCATTGCCTCCGAAGCTGCATGCCCCGGAGGCGTCCGTCGCATTCGTCCATGTCAAAAAGCGCGTTCCGGTGCCGGCTCAACCGGGTCACCGTACGCGCTCGCCAAAGGACGGGCTGCCGCGGATGCTAAATCGAGCCTCCGCCGGACGGTGCGCGCCTTAGCGGAACAGTCGCTGCGGAGCAACCGGCGGACTTGCGTAGGAATTTACCTATTGCATCTAGGGAACAAATAGGGAACATGAGGGCTGCGCTTAAGTTCGGAGTCGCTTGTCATGCTTGTCCTCGATCCGCCCGTCCTCATTGCTCTTGCGACCCTCATCAGCAGCTTCTCGGCGCTGGTATGGGCAATCCGCCGCAAGCCGTGACTCGCAGGGGCACAACGGATACGTCGCTCCCCTCAAGGAGTTGAGCGTCCACACCCAATAAGGAGAGACGGCGCGATGGCGAAGAAAGCGAGCACCAGGAAGGGCAGCGCGGGTTCAAAACGCAAGAAGACCTCCGCCAGAGGGTCCCGAACCGGTCGAAGCAGTGGCCGTTCGCACTCCTCAGCCGGCACAAGCGCGAGCGACGCCTTCGTTTCGCTGCTTCAGAGCCCGCTCGTTGCGGATCTCGTCGCCGTTGCCGCGACGTCGGCCCTGACGGCGCTGGCCCAAGAGGGCTTCAGCAGGGACGGAGCGTCGGGCGGAAAGCGCGCGGGCATCGCGGTGAAGAAAGCGGGCAAGGCCGCGGCGGCTGCCGTGAAGCGGCGCCTGACCGAGGAAATCGACGAGATCAAGAAGGCGTCGAAGGCGTCGAAGGGCGGAAAAGCAGCCAAAGCGTAGCGCGGCCGACGTCGCGGCGGGCGTCCAGCGTCAGCTCACCCGGATCGACTTCATCGTCCCGGCTGGTTTCGACGGCCAGCCAACCCCCGGGAGGCAACCACCGGGCGTGGACCACGGCACGAAGGATGTCCGACCCTGCGCCGGCGGCGTAGGGCGGATCCGCGAAGATCAAGTCGAACGGGTCTGTCCGGAGCAATGCGAGTGCGGACCCCGGCTCAATGCGGATCCGGTTTGCCGCTCCGAGCGTGTCGGCGTTGCGTTGGATGGACGCGGCCGCGGCGGGGTCGCTTTCGACGAACGTCACCGACGCCGCTCCGCGAGACAAAGCCTCGAAGCCCAAGGCCCCGCTTCCGGCAAACAAATCGGCGACGCGCAGGTCCTCGAACGAACCGAGGCGGCTAGCCAGCATCGAGAACAGCGTCTCGCGGGCGCGGTCCGCGGTGGGCCGCGTCGCGTTGCCCGGCGGAGCCTCGATCGGGCGCCCGCGCCATTCGCCCGCGATGATCCTCACTTGAGGGTCCGCCGGAAGGCGTCGAGCTCATCGGAATCGATCTCGTCCACGGCGGCTGGTTCTAGGCCGCCGAGCGTGAACGGACCGTAAGCAGTGCGGATCAGCCGCGAGACCTGGAGACCGAGGTGGGCGAGCACCCGCCGGACCTCCCGGTTCTTGCCTTCGGCCAGGCTCATTTCGATCCAGGCATTGCGGCCGGTGCGGCGTTCCAGGTTCGCATTGATCGAGCCGTAGCGGACGCCTTCGACGGTGATGCCTTCCGCGAGCTTCTCCAGCTGCGCCTGCGTGACGGTCCCAAAGGCGCGAGCACGGTAGGTGCGGACGACCCCGGTTCGCGGGAGCTCGAGCTGGCGCTTCAGTTCCCCGTCGTTGGTCAGCAACAACAGGCCCTCGGTCATGAAGTCGAGGCGGCCGACGGGCATCAGTCGCGCCAAACCTTTGGGCAGACGGTCGTAGATTGTCGCGCGACCCTTGGGATCTCGTTCAGCGGTGATCGTTCCCTGGGGTTTGTAGAACCGAAACAACCGGGTTGCCTTGGCGGGGCGCACGGGCCGTCCGTCAACGGTCAAGCCGCTCACATCGTTGAGCAGCGTGGCCGGCGTGGTGATCTTCTCGCCGTTGAGCGCAATCCGGCCTTCGGCGATCATCCTCTCGATCTCGCGGCGCGAGGCAATTCCGGCGCGCGCAAGCAGCTTCGCGATGCGTTGCGGCACCGGATTTTGCTTCGTTCGTTGCGAGGTCGGAGTCATATTGTCGTCGGAGTGTCGATGCTGTTCGGTAAGCGCAAGCGGGTCGTCAAGCGGATCCTCATTGTCGAGGACGAGCCGCTGACGGCGTTCGACACTGAAACGATGCTCGCCGACTTCGGTTACGAGGTGGTCGCGACGCTCGACGACTTTGACCAGGCGCTCGCCCATCTCGACCGTGAGGAGGTCCATCTCGTCATCGCCGACGTTCGCCTGCACGGATCGGACCTGGGGCTCGAGCTTGCGCGCAACGCGCGGGTCCGCGGAGTTCCGACGCTTCTTGCTACCGGTCACGAGGTTCCACCGCCAAGCTCGCACGCGGTCGGCTGCCTCAAGAAGCCGTATACCGAACGGCTGCTGAAGCACGCGCTCGACAGCGTCGACCGGCATCTTCAGGGGGAAGTCGTCAAACCGCCGAAAGGCCTCGAGCTCTACGTGACCGACATCGAGTAGAACCGCCGTTCATCGCGGGGCTAGGCACAACCTGAAACGACGGTAAGACTGTCGGCACGCGACACGAGGGAGACGCACGTGGCTGGTCAGCGCCCGAAAGGATTCAAGCTTCTCAAGGCCGCGCTGGCGACCCGCAAATCCTCGATGATGTTGGCGTTCGGATTCTCGTCCGGACTGCCGTTCGCGCTGCTGATCGGAACGCTCAACGCCTGGCTTGGAGAGGCCAAGATCAACCTCGCGACGATCGGCGTGCTGTCGTGGATCGGTCTGTCCTACAGCTTCAAGTTCCTGTGGTCACCGGTCGTCGACCGCTTCAAGCTGCCCGGGCTGGAGCAGATCGGCCGCCGAAAGAGCTGGATCCTCTTGTGCCAGGTGATCATGATCCTGAGCTTCGCCGGCCTTGCCGCCACGAACCCCGCGACGAACATCGGCACATTCGCGATCTTCGCCGTGATCGCCGCGCTGGGATCGGCGACGCAGGACGTCGCGGTCGACGCCTGGCGCATCGATGTCGCCGACGAGAAAACGCCGGTCGAGCTGCTCTCGGCAATTTATCAGTTCGGCTACCGAATCGCCTCGATCGTCGGCGGGGCCATCGCATTGGTCCTGGCCGCCCGCATGAGCTGGTCGCTGGTCTACCTGCTGATGGGCGGCCTCATCGGCGTGGTGGCGGTCATCGCTTTCCGGGCTCCGGACACCCCGCGACCCGATGCCGATCGGCTTCATAAGGAATTGTCGGAGCCGGGCGCGCTCGAACCCATCGCGCGCAGCATCGCTTTGGCAATCGTCGGCCTGGGCTGGGCCTGGGCGATCTTCACGATCGGCAGCTTCATGGTCTCGATGCTGACCACGGCGCCGGGCGAAAAGCAGCCGTCGGTCGCCGACTTCACCAAGCATTACGGCCCGTGGATCATCTTCGCGACGGTGCTCATCCCGCTGATCGTCGCAGCCGTCGTCAACTGGCTCCGCGCCCGGCATCGCTACGTCCTGACCAAGGAGGACGGCCACCATTCCGCCGGGCGGAATGCCGTCAACCATCTGTACGTGTCGCTCGTCGCCCCGCTCGGCGAACTCGCCGGCCGGCTTGGCTGGGGCGTGCTGATCGTGATCGGAATGATCCTGACCTACACGCTCTGCTACAATATCTGGTCGAGCTTCGCTTTCCCCTTCTATCTCGACTTCCTCCATTATTCGAAGGACGAGGTCGCCTTCGCGTCGAAGGTGTTCGGAATCATCATGACGATGGTCGGCATCTCGATCGGCGGATATTTGTTCCTGAGGGTCGGACGCCTTCCGACGATCCTCGTCGGCGCGATCCTGCCGGTGTTCGGCAATTTCGTTTATGCGGACCTCGCCGAGGGCGGGCCGAACCTTGACGCGGTTGCCGGCACGATCGGCCTCACCCAGCTGTTCGGCCTGTTCGGCTTCGATGAGCGGATGGTCCGTCTGCTGCTGGCAATCTCTTACGAGAACATCTCTACCGGCATCGCCCAGGCATCGTTCGTCGCGTACATTTCCGGAATCGTCAGCAAGCGCTTCACCGCCGTGCAATATGCGCTGCTGTCCTCGCTAACCTTCCTGATCGGGTCCTTGGGTCGCGGAATCGCTGGCGAGGCCTTCGACACATACGGATACGCCACCGTGTTCCGCTGGACAGCCGCAGCGGGAGCGTTCGCCATCCTGTTCGTGGCCCTCGAATGGATGCGGGTGGCCGCTGAGACTCGCCGCGGTGCGCGCGAGACCGCGCCGAGCGTCGACGAAAAGCCCGGGAGGGCCCAGCCGGCGCGCTAGCGAAGCGGCGCTAGAAATGCATTAATGTGTAGCGATTAAGGAGGGCTGGTCCCGAGTCTGCTGAAGTTAAGGGGGAACGCTTCGGCCATGTTGGTCTTCATCCTCATCGTCGCCGTGCAGGTATTCTGCATCGTCGACGTCGTTCGTCGCGGGCGCAGCACCTTCTGGATTACCGCGCTCATTTTCCTGCCGGTCGCAAGCACGATCGCCTACCTTATCGTCGAGGTCCTTCCGACGATGCGGCACAACCGGCATGTGCGTACCGCGCGGCAGAAGGTCGTCGAAACCTTCGATCCAGAGCGGGAGCTTCGCGCCGCGCAGCAACAGCTTGAGATCGCGGACACGATGGCGAACCGGACGCGCGTGGCGGATGCGCTCACGGCGCTCGGGCGCCATCCCGAAGCGCTTCCGCTCTATCAGCGCGGGGCCGGTCCGCGGCCTGATTTCCGGACCGGCGAGAAGCTCGCCCGTTCCTTGTTCTTCAACGACAAGCCGAAGGAAGCGCTTTCCGTGCTCGATGGGCTGCCGAAGGTCACCGGGCAGTCGGATCTCGACCGGACGAGCCTCCTTCGCGCGCGGATCCTCGAGGATTTGGGCCGCAACGACGATGCGCTCCAGCTCTATTCCGAGGTGATGGATCGCATTGCGGGCGACGAAGCACGGTGCCGTTATGCGGCGCTTCTTCTCAAGGTCGGAAGGCGAGGGGAAGCGCAGCGCGTGCTTGAAGAGGTCGAGCAAAGGCTGAAATATGTCGACCGCCATACCCGCGCGTCCGATGGACGGATGTACGACTGGGCGATGAAGGAGCTGACGGGTCTCAGGACCTAGTCCGGCATCTCGCCATTTTCCGAAAGCGCTATGCCGGCAAGGTAGAGCGAACCGAAGATCAGGACTCGGGCGGGCACGGCAATGGCGCCAAGCGCGTCCGCGAGCCCGTCGAACGGTTGGGCCCGGAAACCGAGCGACCGGGCGAGCTCGGCGAGGTCTCGCGGATCGCGATGGTCGTGTCCGGGGATCGGCACCGTCAGAACGTGTTGGGCTAACCCGCGGAACGGAGATAGCGTGCGTCTGGGGTCTTTCGTACCGAGGCTTGCGAAGATGAGGACCAACGGCAAATCGTCGGTGAACCGAAGCTGGAGGAATTCGGCGACCGCGCGCGCCGCCGAAGGATTGTGCCCGCCGTCCAGCCACAGCTCGCTTCCGCCTGGCAGACGGTCGACGAGGGGACCGGCCGGCAGCCGTTGCATTCGCGCGGGCCAGGCGACCTGCATCATCGCTTCGCGCAGCGACGTTTCCGGGACATCGAGAGCTTGCTGGTGGCGAAGCATGGCGACAGCCAGCGCCGCATTCATCGCCTGATGCTTTCCCGGCAGTCGGGGAAGCGGAAGGTCAAGCGATCCGAGTTTGTCGCGATAACGCAACTTCCCGTGACGAACCGAGCCGTCCCAGGCGCCGCCGCCCCGCGGTAGCCATAGCGCGCCCTTGTCATTCGCCACCTGCCAGATCCGCGAGCCGATCTCAGGCGGATAGAGCTGGGTCACCAGCGGGACGTGGCGCTTGGCGATTCCCGCCTTTTCGGCAGCGATGTCCGCGATGGTCCGGCCGAGGAACTGCTGGTGATCGAGCGCGAGGCTCGCGATGCCGGTGGCGGCCGGACGCTCGATCACGTTGGTCGCATCGAGACGGCCGCCGAGGCCAACTTCGAGGATGCAGGCGTCGGCGGGACGGCGAGCGAACGCCAGCAAGGCGACCGCCGTCGCTGCCTCGAAAAAGCTGGGCTCGATGCCGTCGCTCGAGTCAAGGACTTCGGCGAGGAGCGCGGCAAGCTGTTCGTCGTCGATCAGCCGCCCGGCAACGCGGATCCGCTCGTTGAACCGCACCAGGTGCGGGCTGGTGAAGGCGTGGACCGTGCGACCCGAAGCCTCGATCGCTGCCCGAAGGAAAGCGCAGGTCGAGCCTTTGCCGTTGGTCCCGGCGACGTGAAAGACCGGCGGTAACCGGTCCTGCGGCCGGCCGAGGCGGTCGAGCAAAGCGGAGATGCGCTCAAGCCCGAGACGGTCTCCGGCGGGGGAGAGCATCGACAAGCGGTCGAGCTGCGCCTGGACGGCGGGATCGGTGGAACGGGCGAAGTCCATCTATTCCTCCCCCGCAGGGGGAGGGGGACCGCCGAAGGCGGTGGAGGGGGTTGGGAGCCCTGCACACCGCCCCCTCCACCATGCTGCGCATGGTCCCCCTCCCCGTTCCGGGGAGGATTTCACGCCGCCTTCTTGCCCTCCGGGCAGAGGTAGGAAATGAGCAGCGCGAGCCGCTCCTTCAGCTCCGACCGCGGAACCACCATGTCGATGATGCCATGCTCGAGGAGGTATTCGGCGCGCTGGAAGCCCTCTGGAAGCTTCTCGCGGATCGTCTGCTCGATCACGCGCTGTCCCGCGAACCCGATGAGGGCTCCGGGCTCCGCCAGCTGGACGTCGCCGAGCATCGCGTAGGAGGCGGTGACTCCGCCCGTCGTCGGATCGGTCAGGACGACGATGTAGGGAAGGCCGGCTTCCCGGAGTTCCTGAAGAGCAACAGTCGTGCGGGGCAACTGCATCAGCGACAGGACGGCTTCCTGCATACGAGCGCCGCCTGAAGCGGTGAAGATGATATAGGGGCAGCGGTCGGCGATCGCCGCGTGGACCCCCGCGAGGAAGGCGGCCCCGACTGCGACTCCCATCGATCCCGCCATGAAAGCGAAATCCTGGACTCCGACGATGGCCTTGTGCCCGTCGATCCGCCCCTTCGCATTCATCAGCGCGTCACGTTCGTTGGTGGCCGACCGAGCGGCTTTCAGGCGCTCGGTATAGCGCTTGCTGTCCTTGAACCGCAGCGGGTCCTCGCGAACCTCGGGGGCGGGCAGAATCTCGTATTTTGCGGCGTCGAAGAGTTGCTCGAAGCGGGCCTTGGGGCCAATCCGGTCGTGGAAGTCGCAGCGCGGACAGACGCTGTAATTCTCCTCCCACTCCTTGAGGAAAACCATCGTCCCGCACTTGGAACATTTGTGCCAGAGATTCTCGGCGGTCTGGCGCTTGGGCAGGAATGGGATCCCGCTTCGGACTCGGCTCAGCCAGCTCATCTAGATTCTCGCATCTTCTCGGGTTTGGGTGAGGTTGGCCGCGATGTCGGCAATGGCTCGAGCCGGATCGGCGGCGGCGGTGATGGGACGGCCGATGACCAGGATCGAAGCGCCGTCGTCGAGCGCCTCGCGAGGGGTCACGACCCGTTTTTGGTCGGCGATCTCGCTTCCCGTCGGGCGGACTCCCGGCACGACGAAAAAGCCGTCGGGCCAATCGGCTTTCGCCGATGCGACTTCGGCGCCCGAGCATACGATACCGTCCACGCCGGAATCGCGAGCCAACTCGGCAAGCCGCTGCACTTGCTCGGCAGGAGTGCCGATCACTCCCGCCTCCGCGAGGTCGACGGTGTCGAGGCTGGTGAGTACGGTGACCGCGGCCACTTTCGTTTGCGCGGGCGCGGCGGCTTTCGCGGCGGCGAGCATCGCCTTGCCCCCCGCGGCGTGAACGGTCAGCACTGCCGGTTCGAGCCGCGCGAGGGCCTGGACGGCCTTCTCGACGGTGTTGGGAATGTCATGGAGCTTGAGGTCGAGGAAAATCGGAAGTTCGTGTTCGGCGATCCGCCGCACGCCTTCGTGGCCGTTGGCACAGAAGAATTCGAGGCCGAGCTTCAGTCCCCCGGCAGTGCCGTTTACAGCGCGAGCAATCGCGGCGGCCCGGTGAACGTCGGGAGTGTCGATGGCGACGAAGATGGGCTTCATGCCGCCGGCTCAGCCTCGTCGACCGGCGCCGGGTCGGGCGAGGCAGCGGCCTCGGCCTGCTGCCGCTCATACACGTCGATCCTCCGCCTGGCATTCCACATGCGCGCCCGATGGATCAGCCACGTCGGAAGCCAGCCCAGCAGGAACGCGACCAGCAGCAAAACCGGGAGTTTGATATCGGCCTGAAGGTTGGCCCACAGGTTGACGGTAACGGGGTGCCAGTTCCAACTGGCGAAGAGCACGGCCACTACCGCGACCAGCACCCAAAAGACGGTCTTCAAGAATTGCATTGCCGTTCGGCCTTTAGAAGAGCGGAACCACGAAGGCTAGAAGCCCGTTCGTCGCACGGTTGAATCGCCTCGTCGCAACCGCGTTAAGGCCGGAGTTGAGGCGTTGAAACCGCCGCGTCAGACGGGTGGCGGGCGGGGAGAGAAGTTTTTGGAATCATCGGTCAAAATCGGCTTGGGCGCCGTCGCGTTGCTAATGGGCGCGTCGCTGCTGGCAACCCGTCCGCATGACGACGCCGTAGAAGACTCCCCGCCGACCCAATCGCACTTGCGTCTCGCGGCGCTTTCGACCGAGTCCCGCCGCGACGTCGATTACGGAATGCTCGACCAAAGACTGAAGCGGCTGATGACTAAGCCGGCCATGGTCGGCCTCGCCGTCGGGGTGGTCGAGAACGGGCGGATCACCTTCCTCCGCGGTTATGGCGAAACGCTCGCAGGGTCCGGCGACCCGGTCACTCCGCAGACGGTATTCCGCTGGGCCTCGGTGTCGAAGGGCGTTGCGGCGACCATGGTCGCCAAGCTTTCGGAACAGGGCAAGATCGACCTGAAGGCGCCGGTCGCGAATTACGCGCCGGATCTGAAGCTTCCGCAGGGCAACGAATATCGCGCTTCGGTCGCGGACCTGCTGTCGCACCGGCTCGGCCTCTATCGCAACGCCTACGACAACAAGCTCGAGGAAGGGCAGGACCCGAGCTTCTTGCGCTCGACCCTGGCCGAGCTCAATCCAACCTGCCCGCCGGGGACCTGCTGGTCGTACCAGAACGTCGCCTATGACGCGTCGAGCGAAATGGTCAGCCGAGCGACCGGCCTGCCCTACGAGCAGGCGGTTAAGCGCTACCTCTTCAACCCGATCGGAATGACGAGCGGCAGCGTTTCCCTGGCCGGCCTCGAATCGAACCCGAGCTGGGCGCGGCCGCACACCGTCGGGAGGCGGCCGCTGCCGATGGTCGACACTTATTACAAAGTGCCGGGCGCGGGCGGCATCAACAGCAACGTCAAGGATATGGCGCTGTGGATGCTGGCGCAGATGGGCGAAATGCCCGACGTGCTCGACGGCCGGGTGCTCGACACGATCCACGCACCCTACGTCGTCACTCCCTCAGAGCGCGGCCGGCTCCGCAAGTTCCTCGAGCGGCTCGGCACCGCGTGGTACGGCTTCGGCTGGCGAAGCTACGATTATGCCGGGCACCACATCATCGGACACCGCGGCGGGATCAACGGCTATCGCTCACTGATCCTGTTCGACCCCGCGAAGAAGAGCGGCGTGGTCGCGCTGTGGAACAGCAACACCAGCCAGCCCGGCGGGCTCGAGTTCGAGGTGATGGACATGGTCTATCACTTGCCCTTCCGCGACTGGATGGAGCTCGACAAGAGCGGGCAGGGACCGAGCGTGCTCGAGACCGATCCCGAGGTCGGCAGCGGCGACAGCGCGCCTGGGCGTCGGCCGGCGAGAAGGGGTTAGCGTTCGGACATTCGCCCGTCGGCTTTCGCTTCCGTTCGCTTCAGCTGCCGCTGCTCATCCAAGTGCGCCTTGTAGCGGAACGCCATGCCCAGGATCGACGTAGCCATTCCCGCGATCAGAACCGGAAAATGCCACGTCGGGTCTTCCGCCTTGGGCCAGGCGATCGCGCCAAGGAGAAAGACGCTGAGGATGGACACGAGATAGCCGAGCGCCTTCCAGTCGATTCCGAAAAAGACAGGATTCGTAGGCAATTGACCCATGACATAGGAACATCCGCAATGGCCGGTTGGTTTCGCTCGATACAGTTTTGGAGGAGCGTACCAATGCCCGAGTCCAAGCCGCGCGACGCGATCGCGCTTCTGAAAGACGACCATCGCAAGGTCGAAGAGCTTTTCAAGGAATTCGAGAGCGCCAAAGGCGACGGCCGCAAGGAGGAAATTGCGCGCCAAATCTGCCTCGAGCTTTCGGTCCACACCGCGCTCGAAGAGAAGATCTTCTACCCGGCGTGCGACGGGAAGGTCGACGAGGAGCTACTGAACGAGAGCTATGTGGAGCACGACGCCGCGAAGGTGCTGATCGCCGAAATCGACGCCGGAGCCGGTGAGAGCGACGAATTCTTCGATTCCAAGGTGAAGGTGCTCCAGGAAGAGATCGAGCATCACGTCCAGGAGGAAGAGAAGCGCGAGACCGGCCTCTTTGCCCAGGCGCGCGACAGCGACCTCGACCTCGATGCGCTCGGCGAGCAGCTCGAAGCCCGCAAGGCGGAGCTTACGGCCGACTATCAGGTATCGGGGATCCCCAAGCCCGAATTCACCACGATGGATGAGGTCGCGGTCTAGCCGTTTCTCATGCTAAGCGGGCCCGATGGGGGCCGCTCCGCATATCGCCGCCTTTTTCGATGAGGCGACCAACAGCGTAAGCTATCTGCTGTCGGACCCTGCGACAGGGGCTGCGGCCGTGATCGATCCCGTGCTCGATTTCGACGCGGCGAGCGGCACGATTTCGACCTGCTCCGCGGACCGAATGCTAGCGGCGGCGCAAGAGCAGGGGCTGCGGATCGAATGGGTGCTGGAAACCCACGTCCATGCCGACCATCTCTCGGCCGCGGCTTTGATCCGCGATCGGATCGGAGCGAAGATCGGAATTGGGCGCGGCGTTAGCGCGGTACAAGCCGTGTTCGGCCCAATGCTCGGAGCGCGTGATGTCGGCGAAGGCGACTTCGACCGGCTGTTCGCCGATGGCGATAGGATTACGCTGGGCGATCTGACAATCGAAGTGATGGCGACCCCGGGCCATACGCCCGCCTGCGTCAGTTATCGGATCGGCGATGCGCTGTTCGTCGGCGACACCTTGTTCATGCCGGACTATGGGACTGCGCGGTGCGATTTCCCGGGCGGCGACGCGACACAGCTCTACCGCTCGATCCAGCGGATCCTGGCGCTTCCGCGGGAAACCAGGCTCTTCATGTGCCATGATTATAAAGCCCCAGGCCGCGAAACTTTCGCCTGGGAGACGACGGTCGGCGAGGAAGCCGACCGCAACGTCCATATCGGCGGCGGTAAGTGCGAAGCCGATTTTGTCGAGATGCGGCATGCTCGCGACGCGACCTTGTGCGCGCCGAAGCTGCTCTATCCCGCGATCCAGGTGAATATCCGCGGCGGACGCCTTCCTCCGACCGAGTCGGATGGATCGCGCTATCTCAGGATTCCGGTGACGGTCACTTAGGACCTAACGGAGCGAGGCCATCGTCGTCGTCGCCGCGTCGCGGCCATAAACGTCATCGAGCAGGGTCAGCTGCCCGTCGTCGGCGTGGGCCGTGAGATAGGTCACATAGACCGGAACGGGCTTCGGCAGCTGCACGTGCTGTTCCGGATCCGACGAGCTCGTCGAGGGTTCGCGTCCGAGGAGCCAGCGGCCGAGCCGCTCGGCATCCTCCAGCCGGATGCAGCCGTTGCTGAGGTCGCGGCTGTCGGCGGCGAACAGCTCCTTCTTCGGCGTATCGTGGAGAAAGATCCCCGAATTGTTCGCGAAACCGAACTTCAAATGCCCCATCGAATTGCCCGGACCGGGCAATTGCCGAACGCGAACCGTCGCGCTGCCGTCGGCAACGGCCTTCCAGTCGACGTCTGCCGGCGACAGGATCTGCGGATCGTCGCCGAAATCCGACAGCAACTGATAGCTGTGCGCCTTCAGGTAACCGGGACCCTGGCTGAGCACGTTGCGAGCGATGATCGTCTTAACGAGGTCGGGCGGCACGTTCCAATAAGGGTTGAGCGTCGCATAATGGATCGCGCTCGCGACCATCGGCGTCTGGCTGGTCGACTTCCCGACGATCACCTTCATCGAATCGACGACCCTGCCGTCGTCGACCATCCACAGCCGTGCGTCTGCTGCGTCGACCACGACATATCGACCCTTTGCTGGGAAGACCCGAACCCGCTCGAGGCTCGCGAGCAGTCTCGGATCCGGTTGAGCGCCGGCCGATTGAAGCTGAGACCAGGCCGCGTCGCGCAACGCGGAATAGAAGGGGTTCACCGCTGACGTTGAGCGCAGGTAATTCGGAAGCGAGCGAGCCGCCGCCGCGATCATCAGGATGTCGCGCGATGTCTCGGCACGCGGCGCGATCCATTCTTCCGCGAAGATCATTCCGGACGGCGGCCGCCGAAGCATCGCGACGTAATTCACCCAGCCGGTGGATAGCAGGCGGTCGGCTTCGAGCAGCGCATCGCGGTCGCCCGTATCGGCGCGCGTAAGGAGCGCTTCGGCTTGCGCGGCGATCGCCGGCCCATCCGAATAACCCTCCAAGGACGAACGCCGGAGAATCTCGATAAGCTCGCGGGCGGCGGGGCCGTCCGGCCCGTCGGCGAGCCATAAAGGAGCGCCGTTGCGAGAGGCGTAGAAAGCGTCGACGGCGGGATTGGCGAACATCGCGAATGCGCGCACCGGAATCGGCGCGCCAGGCATGGTTGCTGCCTGCGCGGGAGCGAATAGAGCCATCAGCGCCGCACATGCGGTGCCAGCAAGTAATCGTGTCATAACGTTAAATCTCTCTGTCGATCAGAGCCTTGCTGCGGCCGGGAGTGTCGCAGCGGCGAGTTCAGATAGAGTGACGAGTCTTGGTAAACAGACGCGCCGCTTCGGAGCGGACGAGGAGCGCACATCGGTCAGACCCCGATGTAGACGGGCGTTCCCACGCCCGTGACGCCGTACAACTTCTTGGCAAAGGCGCTCGGCAGGCGAATGCAGCCGTGCGACGCGGGATGGCCGGGGTTGTAGCCGGCGTGGAGTGCGATGCCGTATTGGTCGATCCGCTGCATCCACGGCATCGGCGCATTGTCGTACTTTTTCGACCGATAGAAGGGCTTCTTGTCGAGCACCGCAAAGATGCCCGTCGGCGTATTTCGGCCTTCCACGCCAGTGGAGATCGTCGCGACCGCCATCAGAGTGTCGCCGCGATAAAGATAGGCGACCTGTTCAGAGAGGCTGATCACGACGCGCTCGGGCCCCGCGCTCTCCGGAACGTCCCGCCACAAATATTGTCCTGGCCTCAACTCTTTGAAGCCAAACACTTCCATCGCATCGATGGCCGCGTGAGAGGCCACATCGCTCGCTTCCATTTGAGCCGCGACTGTTTCCAGCGCAAATGCCGGAGTCGACGACACGGAAGTCGCAAGAACGCACGATCCCGTCAGCGCGAGCGCCAAGGCTAGCTGCTTCATTTTACACCTGAATTTTTCTATTGACTTTTGTCGCGAAATGCTCGGAGCCCGAGTCGGGTTCCCGGAAAACAGCACTGTCTCGTCGGCGGACTCGCCGATTCCCCTCGGAAAACGCCCGGTGCTAAGGGGATGCGGGCATGAGACTGAAGCTCCGTCCCTTCATTGCCGCTGCGATCGCTGGAGCCGGCGTTTTCGGGCTTTTTCGCTGGCTGCGGCTAAGACGCGAAGACGGCGAGGACGTCAGTGAAGTTCGCGACATGGTCGAAGAAGCCAACCTCGAATCCTTTCCAGCGAGCGATCCGCCCAGCTGGACGCTCGGCCGGGAGATTGATCGCTAAAGCCTCAGTCGACGCGCAGGATCTTCCGGTAGGCGGAATCCAGCAGATCCTGCTCCTCAGCATGCTTTTTGATGTAGGCGGCGACGAAGGGGCAGATCGGAATGACTTTCAGGCCGCGCTCCCGAGCGGACTTTAGCGCCGCCCGGATGAGCAAGGTGCCGATGCCTTGGCCCTCGTGCGCCGGAGGCACTTCGGTGTGCGTGAACATGATCTTGCCCGCGGGCAGCGTGTATTCAGCGATGGCGAAGGAGCCGTGGCCGAGGTCGATCTCGAACCGGTGCTTTTCCGCGTTGTCGCGGACTGTATAGCTCGAAGTGTCGCCCATGGCGCTGGCTTAGCCGGTTTGGCCGCTCAGCGCACTGTGCTTCGAACTTGCGTCATAAGTTCGAGGATCCGGCCTTCATTGTCCTCGAAGGCTGCCATCCATTCCTCAGTCCCGTCCTCATGGCGGTGGATCAGGTGCGGCGCGTTGATGAACTTCACTCCGCGCTCCTCCAGTTCCGCCTTCGCGGCGTGGATATCGGGCACCCGCAGATAGAGGATGGACTCGCAAACGCTTCGGCTTCCTCCTCAGTCAGCATCAGGCGCACTCCGCCAAGGTCGAAGAAGGCGAGATTGCCGAAAGTGTAGAGCTCGGGAAGACCGAGGACTTCGCGGTACCAGCGATGCGATTCATCGAATTGCCTGGTCGTCCGCGCGACCTGGCCGAGCATCATATACGTCTCTGAAGCAGGATTCGCCTCCATCGCGTTTCTCCTCATCCTGTGCAGGGCCGTGCCTTTGGCTACTCCGTCCCACAGCCTGAGCTCGGCGCGGCTTGAAAAGGAGAGCTTGGACAAGGCGTTTCCGACGTGGAATTTCACCGCGTCGAGGCTCACGCCCATCCGCTCGGCAATTCGGCGATTCGTCATCCCGTGCCGCACCTGCTCCGCGACCTTCCATTCGGCCGGCGTCAGCACGTCGTCATGGGGCGGGCGTCCGGGTCCGTTGGTCGTCATCCGACGCCATTTACCGGGCGGATCGGCGAATTACCCTACCCGGCGGGCCTGGCCTTGTGCGTTCCCATCTGGAGTTCATGAATTCGCGAGACGTAGTTCGCGACCTTCCACATCTCGTCGTCCTTCATCATGCCGTTCCAGGCCCCCATGCCTGAATAGCGAATACCGTCATGGATCGCCGTGTAAGCCTCCTCGGGCGTCAAATGCTCATGGTTTTGCTGGAAGAATTGGGGAACGCGGGGGTAGAATCCCTTGCTGCCCCAATTGCTTGGACCCTTGGCGTCGCCGTGGCACCCGGCGCAGCCATCGGCATAAATTTTCGCGCCGGCGGCGAGCGCGGCTTTGTCATCGGGCCTGATCGGATTGGCGAGACCGTCGGATCGTTTCTCGAGAGCTGTGTCGAGGAGGCGATCGCCCAAGGACGCTTCCCAGGCGGGCGGATTGCCGGTTCCGGTGCTGCCGAGCCAGCCCAGCAGCCCCGCAATGATGAACAGCACGGGCGACGCGATCATTCCAGCGATGAAGGCGGCAATGGTTTTCATAACCCGAACTCCTGACTTTGGGGGACTTAGAGGCCCTGGAATCGCTGCGCGAGCGAAGTTCGACGAAGCACCGCGCGTTAGCGACTTGTTAGGTCCAAAGGGAGCAAAGTTGGTTCACACGTGTCGGGATCGCCAATGACTGAAGCGCCTTCGGTCACAACCTTTGTCGTGGGAGATCGTCTCCCTTGGCCTGAAGATGCCTCGGCGTCCGGCGACATCGGGCCATTGGATCCGGGCGTCGTCTACGATTCCGGCAAACGCCGCGAATGTTCGATCCGCAAAATCTCGGCCCGCGGAGTGACTTTAAGGGGCGACTTGAAGAAAGCCCCGGGCGATCACGTCGCGGTCGAGCTTGGCACCGGCCACCGCGCCAGCGGAACCGTCGCCTGGGCTGAGCGCGGCGAGTTCGGGGTTTCCTTCGACGAACCGGTCGACATGGTCGCCCTCCTCAACCGAACGCTGGTGAGCCAGCCGGTCGAACGTCGAGCCATGCCTCGCGTGGAAATCCGGTGCGACGCCTTCGTAAAGTTCGCCGAAAAACTGTCGTCCGCGATGGTGCGCAATATTTCCGCAGGCGGCCTGCAGCTCGAAGGCGAGGATCTGCCGCCCGTCGGAACGTACATCTCGGTGTTCGTCGAGGGGCTGAACATCCCGCCGGGCGAAGTCATCTGGCGCAGAGGAAATCTCGCCGGAATCGAGGTATTCGAGGAGCTCAGCTGGACCTCGATCATCCCGTGGATCCGGACTGCGATCCGCAAAGATGTGCCCGCATCGGGACCCCCAAGCGGCCGCGGCTGATACTGAACTTTCGTTAATTGCCATTGCTGTTCGCGGCGATTAGTCGCCGCGCGACGACACCGTCGTTTCTTCACTGACGGCGCCGCCGCAGCAAAGGGGGGAGTTGTCCATGTACAAGACGACGATCACGGCATTCGCCGCAGCATCATTCATTGCATTATCTGCCTGCCAACAGCAGCCCGCCGCCGGAAACAATGCGACGAGCACGGCCGCCGCCGCTGATGCGATCAACGGCACCTGGAAGGCCGACCTGGCCAGCATTCAGTTCGACCAAAAGCCGGACGAATATCTGCTGAAGGACGGCCAATATTCGTGCAAGTCCTGCTCGGTGCCCTACACAGTCGCGGCTGACGGGGACTTCCATGCGGTGAGCCAGCCCTATGCCGACAGCATGTCGGTGAAGGTCGTCGACGACCACACGATCCAGCGCACGAGCCAGAAAGGCGGCCGGACAGTGGGCGAAACGAAAGTCTCGATTTCGGCCGACGGGAAAACGCTCTCCGGCGAATTCACGGACAGCTCGGCCGAGGGAGCTCCCCCGACGAAGGGCAAATATACGGAAACGCGCGTCGCCGCGGGCCCGGCCGGGGCTCACGCGGTTTCGGGCCAATGGAAACCCGAAAAGATCGCAAGCATGAATGAAGAGGCGCTGACCGTCACCTTGAATGTCGAAGGCGACACGCTGCATTTCAGCTCGCCCTCGGGCTACAGCTATGACGCCAAGATCGGCGGGCCGGACGTGCCGATCAAGGGCGATATCGCGGGGACGACCGCCGCTGTGGCCAAGAGTGGTGACAGCTACGTCGAAACCGACAAGCGGGACGGCAAGGTCATCGGCACGACGACCTTCACCCTCGGTTCCGATGGGAAGCTGAAGATCGTGGGCGAAGACAAGCTGACTGGATCGAAGACGACCTGGACGGCAACAAAGTCATGACGTGACGGGCGGCTCGCAATCGCGCGGGCCGCCCTCCCGTCACCCGGCGCTGACGAAGCTGTCGAGCACCTTCTTTCGCCCGGCCTTCTCGAAGTCGATTTCGAGCTTATTGCCCTCGATGGCAGCGATCGTCCCGTAACCGAATTTTCCATGGAACACGCGCTGGCCGAGCGAGAGGTCGTCGCGGCCCTTGTTCCCCAGGCTAACGGCTGATGCGCGCGCTTCGATGACCCGCTGCGGTTCGGGATTGTAGCTGGTGCGCGTGGCCCGCTGTCACCCCGGCCCGCGCGACGGACGTGCGACGTGGGCGAAGGGGTCCGAACGCTCCGACCATTGGGCGCGCCACAGGCTCTCGCCCCCGGTCATCGTCGTTTCCTGCTCGATATTCGCGTCGGGGAGTTCGGCGAGAAATCGCGAGGGGATCGAGCTCGTCCACTGGCCGTAGATGCGCCGGTTCGCGGCGTGCATCACCGTTGCCTTCCGCCGCGCGCGGGTGATTGCGACGTAGGCGAGACGACGTTCTTCCTCGAGAGCCGCAAGCCCGCCCTCATCGAGCGAGCGCTGCGAAGGGAAGACGCCTTCCTCCCATCCCGGCAGATACACGATGTCGAACTCGAGGCCCTTCGCGGCGTGAATCGTCATGATCGTGACGCGGTCGCCGATGCGCGCTTCGTCATTGTCCATCACAAGGCTGACATGCTCGAGGAACGCCTGGAGCGATTCATATTCTTCCATCGCGCGCGTGAGCTCGCCCAGGTTCTCGAGCCGCCCAGCGCTCTCCGCCGAACGATCTGCCTGAAGCATCGCGGTGTAACCGGACTCGTCGAGGAGGATCCGCGCCAGTTCGGGGTGGGGTAGGGTCGACGCCATCTCGCGCCATCTCGCGATATCCGCGACGAAATTCCCCAGCGAGCGCCTGGCTTGCGGGGTCAGCTCGTCCGTGCCGAGAATCGAGGCGGCCGCAATCAGCAGCGGCTGCCGGCTCGCTCGGGCGAACTTGTGAATGGTCGCGAGCGCCTTGTCGCCCAGTCCGCGCTTCGGCTGGTTGACGATCCGTTCGAACGCGAGATCGTCGGCGGGCTGCTGGATCAGGCGGAGATAGGCGATCGCGTCGCGGATCTCGGCCCGCTCGTAGAAGCGGAAGCCGCCGATGATCTGGTAATTGAGGCCGATCGCGATGAAGCGCTCTTCGAACTCGCGGGTCTGGAACTGCGCTCGGACGAGGATCGCGACGTCGTCGAGCGATCCTCCGCGGATCTGGTGCGATTCGATTTCTTCGCCGATCCGCCGAGCTTCTTCCGGTCCGTCCCAGACGCCGATCGTTCGAACCTTCTCGCCGTCCCCGGCATCGGTCCAAAGCGTCTTGCCGAGCCGTCCGGCATTGTGGGCGATGAGGCCGTCGGCGGCCGCGAGGATGTGGCTTGTCGACCGGTAATTCTGTTCGAGCCGGATAAGCTTGGCGCCTGGAAAATCCTTCTCGAAGCGGAGGATGTTCGCCACCTCGGCGCCGCGCCAGCTGTAGATCGATTGGTCGTCGTCGCCGACGCAGCACAGATTGCGCCGAGGCTCGGCAAGAAGCTTCAGCCATTCATATTGGCCCTGGTTCGTGTCCTGATATTCGTCGACGAGGATGTAGCGAAAACGTTCGCGGTAGCTTCCAAGCACGTCCGGATGGCGGCGAAAGATCACCAGCATGTGAAGCAGCAGGTCACCGAAATCGCAGACGTTCAGAGTCTTCAAGCGATCCTGGTATTGCGCGTAGAGGTCGGCCCCGCGGCCAGCCGCGAACGCTTCCGACTCCCCGGCATCGACCTGGCTGGGTGTCCAGCCGCGGTTCTTCCAGCGATCGATGAGGCCCGCGAGCTGCCGTGCGGGCCAGCGCTTCTCATCGAGGCCGGCCGCGCTGATCAGCTGCTTCATCACGCGGAGCTGGTCGTCCGTGTCGAGGATATTGAAATTGGACTGCAGCCCGACGAGCTCGGCATGGCTTCGAAGCATTCGCGCGGCGACCGAATGGAATGTGCCCAGCCATGGCATGCCCTCGAGCGCTCCGCCGGACAGGGCCGCGACGCGTGCCTTCATTTCGCGCGCGGCCTTGTTGGTGAAGGTCACGGCGAGGACCTGGCTGGGCCAGGCCTTGCGGCTCGCGATGAGGTGAGCGAGCCGGGCGGTGAGGGCCGCGGTCTTGCCGGTGCCCGCCCCCGCGAGCACCAGTACGGGCCCTTCGGTCGTCAGCACGGCTTCGCGCTGCGGGGGGTTCAGGCCGGCGAGATATTGTGGTTCGGGATCGAGGGCAGGCGATTCAGGCACTTGGTCGAGGTAAGCCGGGGAGAACGGAACGGCAACCGAAGACCCGCCGCGTTGGAACGAATCGGGCGTCGGATCGGGGTTCCGTAAAAGTTCCTTCTGTTGTTACCGATATCCCCGTTATCCACAGGCTTGTCGCCGAATTTTTCGCTTTTGCGACTCGGATGAGACGTGCATGGTGCCTTGGTGATCGGGACGGCGGTCCCGGCCTCTCAGACGGTCGGCAACGGCAAGAAGGGCGGCAGGGCCAAAGATCCGATCTCCGCCGGCAGGCAATGTTGAGGCTCTTTCGGGAGCGGAAACGGGGCCAGCCGGGAAGAGGCGCCGGAAGAGATGTCTTCCTGTTGTGCGACGCGGTTCCCGCGGTTCGGGACCTCCTCGGAGGAAACGGATAGTGGTGAGCGAAGCGGGACACAGTAGGGGTCATCCCAAGAAGGGCCGCGGAACATCGGACGGTTTTGACCGGGAGCTTCGGTTCTCATGTCAGGCTGGACAGGTTGAAAAGGGGATCGATCCTCCGGGTCGTGAACCACGTAGACCGGTTTAGCTCCTCGCAAGAGGGAGCTGTTTGATCGGAAGCGACGCCTGAGCTGGTGAGCCAGGATCGAGAGCGGGTTCTTGGGGCCTTCGGGTTACTTGAACCAGGTTACGAACACCGGCAGATCCTTCGCTCGGCGCAGTGGGGGCTGGCAGCAATGCCGGCCCCCATTTCTAT